>CAYJEL010000026.1:0-12198 GCA_964369245.1 uncultured Muribaculaceae bacterium | reverse complement strand
ATATGTAACTAAAAATTTTATATTATATTTAATAATTCAAATTTTATTTACAGTAATGGAAAATTTATTTATAGCATCGTATGTGAAGAAAAAATATGATTACCTAAAAAATTATGAACAAGAAAAAATAGATAAAAAAAGCTTTGCTGAGATAAAGAAGAATGTTCTTGCAATGGCAGTTCATAAATTTGGGTCAATTGCTGTAAATGCTACAGATAATTTAATTGTATCACTTTTTATAGGTTTAAGCACCGTAGGTATATTATCAAATTACCAATTAATTATTACAAATATTCAAAACATCATAAGAAAAATTTTCAATTCAACAATAGCCTCTATTGGTAATCTAAATGTAGAAGGAAATAAGGAAAAAACTTACAGAGTATTTAAAAACATTAATTTTATAAATTTTTGTATAATTTCAATATTTTCTACAGTTCTTATATTTATTTTGCAAGATTTTATAACATTATGGGTTGGTGAAAAATTTTTATTAAGCACGACATCAGTGTTTATAATACTTGTAAATTTTTACCTTGCAGGTATGAGAAATACAATTCTTATATTTAAAGAAAGTTTTGGATTATATTGGCAAGATAGATTTAAAGCTATAATAGAAGCTTTTATCAATTTAGTGGTATCTATAGTTTTAGCTCAATTAATAGGTATAAATGGTGTTTTTTTAGGAACAACACTTAGTTTGATGTTTAGTTGTATTATAGTTGAACCATTTGTGTTGTTTAAACATGGGTTTAATGACAAAGTGAAAAAATATTACTGGGATTATTTAAAAAAACTTATGATATTTGTATTAAGCATTACTTCATTAAGTTTTATAATTTCTTTAATTAATGTTTCATTTATTTTATCAATAATTATAAAAATTATCTTGTGTGTATCTATAAATGGGCTTTTAATATATTTATTTTATTACAAAACTAAGGAGTTTGAGTATTGGAAAAATTTAATCAAAAATTACATAAATAAATTAAGAAAAAAACAATTAATAAAAAATAATTAATAAATTTACAAAAATAAGGAGTAAGACAAAATGAAAATAGCAGTAGCAGGAACGGGTTATGTAGGATTATCAATCGCTACATTACTCTCACAAAAACACGAAGTAATCGCATTAGATGTAATTGCTGAAAAAGTTGAAATGATTAACAATAGAGTTTCACCAATTCAAGATGAATACATAGAAAAATACTTTAAAGAAAAAGAATTAAATCTAAAAGCAACACTAGATTACAAGGAAGCATTTAATAATGCTGATTACATTGTTATTAGTACACCAACTAATTATGATGAAGAAAAAAATTACTTTGATACTTCAAGTGTAGAAGATGTAATAAAAAAAGTAATAGAATTAAATATAAAAACAACTATGGTAGTTAAATCAACAATACCAGTTGGATTTATAAATAATATGAAAAATAAATATAATATAGATAATATTATGTTCTCACCAGAGTTTTTAAGAGAAGGAAAAGCATTATATGATAATTTATATCCTTCTCGTATTATAGTTGGTGAAAAAAGTAGCAGAGCAGAAATATTTGCTAATATGTTAAAAGATTGTAGTTTAAATCAAGAATCAACAATTAAATATATGAACAGTACAGAAGCAGAAGCAGTTAAATTATTTGCTAATACATACTTAGCTTTAAGAGTTTCATATTTTAATGAGTTAGATACTTATGCAGAATTACATGACTTAAATACAATGGATATAATTGAAGGAGTAGGTTTGGATCCTAGAATCGGAAATCACTACAATAATCCTTCTTTTGGTTATGGTGGTTATTGTTTGCCAAAAGATACAAAACAATTACTAGCTAATTATGATAAAGTACCACAAAATCTAATAGAAGCAATTGTAAAATCAAATCAAACAAGAAAAGAACACATTGCTAAAATGATATTAGATAAAAAACCAAAAACAGTAGGTATTTATAGACTTACTATGAAAACTGGTTCAGATAACTTTAGAGCAAGTGCTATTCAAAGTATTATAAAATTAATTAAACAAGAAGATGTTCAAATTATCATATATGAACCAACTTATAAAGAAGATAATTTTAATGGATTAACTATTGAAAACAATTTAGAAAAATTCAAAAATATTAGTGATGTTGTAATTGCTAATAGAATCGATGAAAATATTAATGATATAAATGAAAAAATATATACACGTGATCTTTTTGCAAGAGATTAAGCATTATAAAAATAGATGAATAAGTGTCAATTTGACAAAAAAATAAAATCTAGTATAATATAACTGTTTTCTTACACAAAATATTTGATTATTTGTATCAATATTAAGGAGAAAGTATGATAAAAAATATTAATTATCTTTTAATAATAATATTTGTATTTATTACAATAAACACAATAAATGTAATAAATAGTATTATTCCAATAAATTATATAATTGTTTATTTAATTATTATACTTGTTTTACTAGCAATATATATATTGAGTATTAAAAAAAACAAAAAAATAATATGTCTATTATTTTCTATATTATTAATTGGTATATCTTCTGTTCAAATATATGCAGTTAATAAAGTTGAAGTATTAAATGATTTTATTGAAGTAATAACTAATGATCAACGAACTAAAGATGCTTATGACATTATTACTTTAAATGAAAACAATGATATTGATATACAAACAATAGGGATATTCAACTCTAAAAGAGATACATTTAGTCAAGCTATTGTAGAGTTAACTCAAAAATATAGCGCTAAAATAGTAGAATATGATAGTTATGATGAATTATTTGATGCCCTAGTAAATGAAGAAGTAAACTACATCTTTGCAAATAATGGAGAATGGGATATCATAATTTATGAATCAGAACCAAGAAGAGATAAAATAAAAATAATAGATACTATAACAATAGAAACAGATTTAGAAGAGAATGATAGGGACTTTGAAATTACAGAAGAACCATTTATAGTTTACTTAAGTGGAATTGATAGTAGTATGGATGCTATGGTAAACACAAGAAGTGATGTAAATATTATCTTAGCTATAAATCCAACAACTAAAGAAATTACATCAGTAAATATACCAAGAGATACATATGTATACTTTCCATCTCATGATGATTACGACAAACTAACTCATGCAGGTGTTTATGGTGTAACTGAAAGTATGAATGCAATTGAATATTTATTAGATATTAAAATAGATTTTTATGTCAGAGTAAATTTTGATGCAGTAATTGACTTAGTTGATGCAATAGATGGCATAACAATATACTCAGAATACAGTTTTACATCACATAGCTATAAATATACATACACAAAAGGTTACAACCATTTAGATGGTAAAGAAGCCCTAGAATATTCACGTGAAAGAAAAAATATACCAGGTGGAGATCAACAACGAGGAGAAAACCAACAAGCAGTAATTGACGCTATTATAAGTAAAGTATCACAAAGCACAACACTGCTTACTTCTTATGAAAAAATACTAAATTCATTAGAAGGAAATGTGTATACAAATATGGAAATAGATGATATTAAAAAACTAATCAATATGCAATTAAATACATTGAGTGCATATGAGTACACAACATATGGAATAACAGGTACAGATAGTTCAAAAGACACATTACTATCAGCTGGTTATACATATGTTATGTTACCAAATGAAACAGATATAGAAATTGCTAAAAATAATATAAACAAAATATTCTATAGTAATTAAGGGGGAAAATGAAATGGAAGAAATTAATTTAGGAGAATTACTAAAATATTACAAAAGAAATATAATACTAATAGTATCATTTACAGTATTAGTATTAGGAGCAGGAATACTATATTCAGTAAATTTTAAAACACCAATGTATAACTCAACATCAACTATAGTAATCGCAACAGATGAAGGATTATCAAGTGGTAATACAAATGAAATTACCATGAATCAAAAACTAGTTGATACTTATAAACAAATAATTAAAAGTAGAACAGTTATAGAAAAAACAATAGAACAATTAGCACTACAAACAAGTTATGAAGCATTAAATGGTAATATTACAGTTACAAGTGTTACTAATACAGAAGTAATAAAAATAGCAGTTTCATACACAAATCCAGATGAAGCACAAAAAATTGTAACAAGTTTAACAGAAGTATTTACAAATGAAATTAAAGAACTATATAACATTGAAAATATAAAAATACTAGATACAGCTTCAACAGCTACTAGTCCACATAATATTAATTTAATAAAAGATATAGTTATTTACATAGCAGTAGGATTAATGGCAATTTGCTTAATCATATTCATAAAATTTTATTTTGATAAATCAATCAAAACATTAGAACAAATTGAAAATATAACACAATTTCCAATTCTTGGTTCAGTTCCAGTGTTAAAAGTAAGAGGAGGCGTTTATGAATAAAGAATTAATAGTAAAATTAAATCCAAAAACATATGCCAGTGAAGCAATCAAAATGATTAGAACAAATCTAGAGTATATAAATAAAACAGAAACAACAAAAGCAATATTAATTACCTCATCACTACCAGGAGAAGGTAAAAGCTTTATATCAAGTAATTTAGCTACATCTTTAGCTCAATTAAATAAAAAAGTAATCATAATTGATTGCGACTTAAGAAAAGGTAGATTACACAAAATATTTACATTTAACAACAAAAAAGGTATGTCAGAATTATTAAAAGAAAATGAATTAGATTTAATCGATGATTATATTACAAGTACAAATATCGATAATCTAGATATTATTACAAGAGGAAGTATACCATTTAACCCAGCAGAATTATTAACTTACAAATCATTAGATATAGTAATAGAATTATTAAAAGAAAGATATGACTATATTATAATAGATGGTACTCCAATATTAGGTTTATCAGATTCAATTAGCTTAGCTAAAAAAGTTGATATGACAGCACTAGTTTCAGCAATAGGAGTTTCAACAAATTATTCTTTATTAAATGCAAAAAAAGCTTTAGAATCAGTTAAAGCTAATGTGATAGGAGTTATAGCAAACAAAGTTCCAAGAACTAAAGAACGTTTCTATAAGTACGAATAATGAAAGATATCCATTCACATTTACTTTATAAAGCAGATGATGGTACAAAAACCAGAGAAGAAACAATTAATTTATTAAATTTAGCTTCTGAAGTAGGATTTACCGAAATGGTTATGACACCACATTATTATAAAGAATATAATTTTATAAAAAACAATAAAGAAAAAGAAATGAAACTAAATAGAATAAAACATAAAATGAAATTACACTTGGGAAATGAAGTTTATTTTACAAATGATATAATAAAATTATTAAAAGAAAAAAAGATAACTACAATAAATAATACAAAATATTTATTGATAGAATTTCCTTTTGATATATACTTTAAAGTATTTAAAGAATGGATAAGTGACCTTAATGAAAAAGGTATAATACCAATTATAGCTCATCCAGAAAGATATGCCTATTACCAACACAACCCAGAAAGAATCAAAGAACTATTAAAATTAAAAGTAGTAATCCAATGTAATTATGGTAGTATAATTGGACTATACGGTAGAAAATCAAAAAAATGCCTTAAAAAACTACTTAAAATGGGAGTTGTAGATGTTTTTAGTTTAGATCTACATAGTGATCCTAAAGTACTAAATAAATTTAAAGTGATAAAAAGAAAAATCATTAGAAAAACTAGTGAAGAAAAATTTAAAGAATTCAGTGATACAAACATTGAAAAAATAATTAATAGTGAAAAAATAAATATAGAAAATCTATAAAAGATGTTATTAAAAAATAATATCTTTTTTTTATAATTATTGATATTATAATACTTATATGTTATAATTCCTATGGAAGTGATGTTGTGGATATATTAATAACACTAAATAACAAAAAAAACATATATAAAACAATAAAAAAAGATAAAACATATACTTATAAAGAAGAAAACTTTATAACAACAGTTGATACTAAAAATAATACAATTATAAGAAAAAACAAACAATATAAATTACACCTAAAATTTAAAGAAAATAAAGTAACAAAAAATATATGTACATATCAAAATAATAAATTCACATTAGAAATAAAAACAAACAAAATAACAAATACAAACTACTACCAAATAGAATACGAAATTATTGGTGGAGAAAAAATAAAATTTAAATTGGAGGAACAAAATGATTGAAATCTTACAAAATATACTAAAAGAAACATTTGAAAACTTAAAACTAGAATATACCCCAAGAGTAGTTATATCAAATAGACCAGACCTATGTGATTACCAATGTAACGATATATTTAAAGTTGCTAGTATCTACAAAAAATCACCAGTAGAAATAGGTGAACAAATAGTTGAAGAATTAAATAAAATAAAAAACTTCAAAGAATACTTCAATAAAATAGAATTCATTAAACCAGGATTTATCAATATAACACTAAGCGATGAACTAATTAATAACCAAATAACTAAAATGTTTACAGAAGAAAACTACAACATAAAAAAACCACAAATAAAAGAAAACTACTATCTAGATTATGGTGGACCTAATATAGCAAAACCACTACACGTAGGACACCTAAGAACAGCTATAATTGGAGAATCAGTAAAAAGAATCATAAAATTTATGGGACATAACACAATAAGCGATGTTCACCTAGGAGATTATGGATTACAAATAGGACAAGTAATATATGGAGTTTTAACAGATAAATTAAACATAGAAGATATAACCCTAGAATATCTAGATAAAACATATCCTAAAATGAGCAAACTATGTAAAGAAGATAATGAAATACTAGAAAAATGCGCTCAAATAACAAAAGACTTACAAGATGGAAATGAACAATATAAACTAATATGGAATAAAATATGTCAAATTTCAATTAAAGATATCAAAAGAATTTACGATTACCTAGGAGTAGAATTTGACTTATGGTTTGGAGAAAGCGATTCATACCAATATATAGAAACAATAAAACAAGACTTACTTAATAAAAACATATTAAAAGAAAGTAATGGCGCTTTAGTAATAGAACTACAAAAAGAAACAGATAAAAAAGAAATGCCACCATTACTATTTCAAAAAAGTAATCAAGCATACCTTTATGGAACAACAGATATGGCTTCAATCTATGAAAGAGTAACAAAGTTTAAAGCAGATCATATTTATTATATAGTAGATAACAGACAATCACTACATTTTGAACAACTATTTAGAGCTTGTGATATATGGGGAATAACACATAATACAAACCTACTTCACTTAGCTTATGGAACAGTTAATGGAAGCGATGGAAAACCATTTAAAACAAGAAGTGGTGAAGCATTTAAACTAGACGACTTATTTAATCAAGTAAAAGAAGTATTTATAAACATCAAAGAAACAAATAAAGAAATGTCAGATGAAGATATAAATATTATAGTAAACGCAATTATAAAATTTGCTGATTTACAAAACAACAGAGAAAAAGACTACATCTTTGATATCGAAAAATTCTCAAATGTAGTAGGTAAAACAGGACCATACATATTATATACATACCTAAGAATGAATAAAATTTTAAAAAATGAAGAAATAAATATTGAAAAATTAAATAATATAATATATAATGATGTAGACCGAGATTTAAGAATAAAATTATTACAATTTGAAAAATATATAAACCAAGCATTCACAGAAAAAATGCCAAATTATATAGCTGAATTCATATACGATTTAGCAGTTCAATGTAATAGCTTTTATCAAACAAATCATATGATTGGTCAAGAAGAAATAAAAAAACAACAGTGGCTATTACTAATTAGTTACACAAATAAAATAATAAAAGACTTATTAAAACTATTATTAATAGATATACCAACAAAAATGTAAGTAATTTTTTCTTAAAAAATACATAATATAACAATAGTTAACTTGGAGGTAGTTTATGAAACTAAATAAATTAACAAAAACAGAATTAGATCTTCTATCATATACAGACTTAACAGAAATGATTTTAAAAGAAGAAAAAAAATCATTAAATACACCAACAATATTCAAAAAAATCTGTGATTTATTAGAATACAGTGATGAAGAATTTGGAGATAAAATTGGAGATTATTATACATCTTTAACAATCGATAAAAGATTCGTTTTCAAAGAAAACAATGAATGGGATTTAAGAGAAAAACACGCAGTTGAATTAACTCTTGATGATGAAGAAGAAATCGAAGATGAAGAAGAAATAATTGAAGAAGAACCAGAAGAAGAAATTGAAGAAGAAAATATTGAAATTAACGATATTGACGATATTGATGATGTTGATGATGATTTAGGTGATGATTTAACAATCTTATCAGAAGATGAACTAGAAGAAGAATTAGAAAACTAATATGGCTAAAACCATATTTTTTTATTATTTAATTAAAATAAACACATAATAAAATATATTGGTAAAAATAAAAAATGATGGTATAATTATATATAAGATAGGAGTACATAAATATGAAAAAAGCATTTACACTAATAGAATTATTAGCAGTTTTAATCGTTTTAAGCATCTTGTTAGCTATCATAATACCGATAACTAATAACGTAATTAACAACTCAAGAGAATCTGCCTATGAAGAACAAATAGATACATTACTAAATCAAGCATTAAGATATGCAACAGAAAACAAACTAGGATATGAAAATAATAACTATAAAACAATAGTTTTTAACGACCTAATAGAATATGGAATTATGAATGAAATTCCAATAGATCCCTTAACAGGAGATAAACTAAAAGGATGTATAGTCTACGCTTGGAAAGATGAAATAAACCAATACGAATTCAAATATGAAGAAGATTGCAATCCCAATGATGATAATGAATTACATAAAGTAACTATAGAATTAATCCATGAAGATAAATGGTATGACCAACAAATAACAGTTGGTATAAATACAAACGGAAATAATTACAAATACTGTATATCAAATACAAACTGTACTCCAGATAAATCAGGAACAATAAACTTAACACAAGATGGAATTCATACAGTTTGTGCCATAGCAAACAGTGGCGAAAAGGAATCAGAAAAAGTTTGTCAAGAATACAAAATAGATCAACAAACACCAACGATACAAGCCAAAGAAAAAAACATATTATTACAAAAAAACACTAGTACTGAAATTAAAGACTATTTTGAATATACCTTTGGAATAAGTGGAGGAAACGTAACTTGCAACTACAACAACACCAACCAACTAAATAATGGTTTAACTACAGTAACTTGTGAAGCAAAATCAAACAATGGATTAACAAGTACTGATACAATTAATATAACAATCACAGAACCAAACTATATGATAAGTGGTGAAGAATTCCAAACTAAAATATCTACATACCGTGATACGATAAAAGAAGTAAACTTCTTATCATACAAAACAGGTAAATACGATACTGCTACAATTAAATGGGATTTCTCACTTAATAATAACGAAGTAGTTGTAGGGTATATAGAGGAAATAGATGGTAAACAAATCCTTAATATTGAAGCAAATGGAAAAATACTTGCACATGAAAAACTAGGAGGACCATGTACTACTTACCAATCACAATATAAATCATTATTTTGTAAATTTACAACAGTTGAAAGTATAAACTTCAATAACTCATTAGATACAAGTAATGTAACAGATATGTCTTATCTATTTCAAAACAACACAAAATTAAACAATCTAAATATGCTCTCTATTGATACTAATAATGTAACAACAATGTCTAATATGTTTAATGCTGCTTACGCAATAACTAATTTAGATTTAAGTAACTTTGATACTAGCAAAGTAACTAATATGACAAATATGTTTGGAAGTATGATAGGACTACTAGAATTAAATATAACATCATTTAATACCAGCAATGTAACTAATATGAATTACATGTTTACAAACGTAGCAAAAATAAAAACCTTAGATGTTTCAAGTTTCAATACAGAAAAAGTAACAACAATGACTCAAATGTTTGGTTATACATATAGTTTAGAATCATTAGACTTAAGTAACTTTAATACAAGCAATGTAAAAAGTATGGCAGTAATGTTTGCTAGTACAACAGCTCAATCATTAAACTTAACTAGTTTTGATACAACAAAAGTTACCACTATGTCAAGAATGTTTAATTATAACTCAAAATTAGAAACAATAGATCTAAGTTCATTTGATACAACAAGTGTTACAGACGTAACAAAAATGTTTACCCAAAGTAATAAAATAACTACAGCCTATGCTAAAACACAAATAGATGCAGATAAATTTAATAACTCAAGCGAAAAAGCAGCAAACGTAAATTTCATAGTAAAACCATAAAAAAAGGAGAACTAAATGAAAAAAATATATCTAATAATTGTAACTCTAACAGCACTAATATTAATTTTAACACTCAATATAAATCATAACAAATTAGAAAATGAAAACTTAAAAACAACCTTAACTAATTTAGAAAATGAAAATAAAAACCTAAAATCAACCATTACTAATTTAGAGGATAATGCATCAATAAAAACAACATATGATTGCACATACACAATAACCCTTAATTACGAACAAACACTAGAATTTAAACCACAAGATGGAATTACAAAATACTTAATATTCAAAGAATTTCATGGTGAAAAACCTTATATATTTAAAACAACAAATAATACCATATTAAAAAAAGATACCTACTATGAAATAGAAATAAACGGAATTGAAACTGTAGATACAGATTACAGCACCAACAATATAATTTATGAAATATCAAATATAACTGAAACAACAAAAGAACCATTTGATCAGATCCAACAAACATGCCAAAAAAATTAAACCATATTTTTATATTCACTTTTTAAAAACTATTACATAATATTAAATAGGTGAGAATAATGGCAAAATTAGATGAATTTAAAGAATTTGTAAAAAATAATCCTAAACTACTACAATATGTCAAAAACAAAGAAACAACCTGGCAAAAATTTTATGAAATATATGATTTATATGGAAATGATCAAGAAGCTTGGAAAGACTATTTAAAACCAAAAGAAAAAATAGAAACAGCCACATCACTATTAGGAGTATCAGAACTACTTAGTTGGGTTAAAAACATAAACTTAGACACTGTACAATCAGGAGTAACAAACATCCAAAAAATATTAGGAGTAGTTCAAGGAATTTCAGGAAAAGAAGAAGAAACAAAAGAACCAAACTATAGACCAAGACCATTATACAAACATTTAGATGATTAATGACTCTAGACATTCAATATAAAATCAACACAAACCCTAATTACCTAAAATACTTACGAGAAAATTCACACTGGTATAAACTCCTAAATAGAAACCCAAATATATTTCAAAAATTTGAAACAGAAGTAAAACAAAACTACAAATTACGACCAAGTGATAAAATAAGTAAAGCCCTAGATACATTTGAAATGATTCAAACAATATTTTTATCGTTAAAGTGATAAAAAATGAATCAACCAAATGTTTTTTTATTTAAAAATGGAAAATAAAAAAATTTAAAACATAAAATAGTAGTGGTGATATCATGCGTTTATTTAAAAAAATGCATACTTATATATTTGAAAATGAATTTAAAATTAACTACATAAATAACAAATTAAATATTGTTAACTATACAGAAATTAAACATTTCGATAATGATAATATAATAATTAATGATAAAGAAAAACAAATAAATATCAAAGGAAAAAATCTAGTAGTATCAAAACTGATGTCAAATGAACTTTTAATAGAAGGTTATATAAAACAAATAGAATTCAGGTGAATAAAGTGAAAAATAAAATACTACTAAACATAAAAGGAAAAAATAAAGAAAGATTTATAAAAAGATTAAACACAAATAAAATTCAGATGTTAAGTATAAAAAATATAAAATACAATGAAATAGAAATTTTAATATATAAAGAAGATTTAAAAAAAGTAATCGAATTAAAAACAATATATGACGTTACAGAAAAAAATATATATGGTATAATAAGAATTAGAAAAGCAATGTTTAAATATAAATTCATAATATTGTTTTGTCTAATAAGTATAACTCTAATAATATATCTAAGTACCCTAATATTTAAAATAGAAGTAATTCACAACGATTCAGAAATAAGAAACCTTCTAATAGAAGAATTAAAAAACCACAATATTGATATTTATGAAAAT
>CAYJEL010000025.1:0-12315 GCA_964369245.1 uncultured Muribaculaceae bacterium | reverse complement strand
TTACAAGAATTTTCTACCACCTGTAAATAAGTTTGTAACCCGTGACCTCCATGTTTCCAACAATGTAAAGTAGTACCAGCAACAGTTATAGATCCAGAATCATAATAAGTATCATTATCTAAATCAATCAACTTTTCCTCTAAAGCAGCAGCCAAAGTAATTATTTTAAAAGTTGAACCAGGTTCATAAGTCATCCATATTGGTAAATTACGATTAATAACCTCTGTTGTATAATTCTCATATTCAGAAGGAGAAAAGGTAGGATTTGAAGCCATTGCTAAAATCTCCCCAGTATCAGGATCCATAACAATTCCTAAAACCTGATCTGGATTATATTTTACAAAAGCATTACTAAGTTCTCTTTCCAAAGCCAACTGAATATTATAATCAATAGTTAAATAAATATCCATACCATTTTGTGGTTGTTCATATTCTTCAGCCAATTCTAACCTATTCCCTTTAGCATCACTAAAATAATTAATAGAACCATAACTACCAGTTAAATAATCATCATACATAAGTTCTAAACCTGATAAACCTTGATTATCAATACCAACAAACCCTATAGTATGAGCAAGCATACTATTATATGGATAATATCTTTTACTTTCCTTAAGTAAATAAACACCCGGTAAATTATAACTATTAATTAAATCAGCTACTTCGTAATCTAACCTTCTTCCTTCAGGATGAATTCTCTCAACCGAAGTCTTTTTACTAACATGACTATACATTTCCTCATAACTAACACCTAAAATATCAGCTAAAACTTGACTAGTATTTTCTTTATCATCAATTTGATTAGGAATTAACACCACAGAAGTAGTAGTTTCATTATCAGCTAAAATAACACCATTACGATCATATATTTTACCCCTTGAAGCTTCTATTGGTAATTGTCTACTCCATAAATTATTAGCATAATAATTTAACTTATCATAATCAAATACTTGAATATAAAATATCCTTCCAACTATTAAAAATAATAAAAACAAAAATATAACTAAAATAATTTTTATACGAATATGAATATTTCTAAAAAACATATAATCACCCATTAAATTATATATATTAACAAATAAAAAAGAACAACATCATATAAATAGACATTATTCTTATTTTAATCACTTTTAAAAACCTTAATAGGATTAATATTAAATATGTTTCTGAAATTAAACATAAAAGATACTAAATTTATTATAAAATATATCATTATAGATATTACCACATTTAATAACACCAACCTAAATGTTATATAGGTATTAATATTTAAATAAAACAAAAAAGCATACACTATAAAAACAAAAACAATAAATACCAAAAAATACTTTACAACAAATCTATTTATTTCTTTGACCATTATAAATATAATATTTTTATTTTTATAACCAACAGTTTTTAATATAGCAATATTTTTTTTATAACTAAAAATCAAATGTTTCAAAACAAAAGAAAATAAAATGATAATTAAAATTATTAATACAATTATAAAATTACTAATAACACCTATTAAATCAATAAAGAAATTAATGTTAGAAATATAATTAGAAAATTTATAATCAACATTATAATTATTTTTTTTTAAATTTTCAATAACCACTTCTACATTTTCTATATCATCTACAAACCCTATATAACTATTTGTTTCACTAACAAATTGCTTTATAAATTCCTCTGATACCAAAACACTATCAAGTCCTATTTCAGTATCATATCGACCTACTATTTCTAATTCATAAATATTATTATTTATATTAAAAGGTAAAATCAAATCTATATTATTAGGTATTATAATTTCATTATCATTAACTTCATTTATAACCTCACCATTTGTTAAAGTAATTGGGAAATTATAATATTCTAAACTATAATTCTCACCACCATTTATAGATGTTACACCAATATAATTATTAAAAAATATAGCATTTTCACTTTCAGGTATTAAATTTAAAACATCGTTTGAACTTACAACAAATAATCTATTTTTTACATTATTTAAAAGTTCATAATCCATATATCCATTTACTAAAAAATATAAAATTATTAATAAAAATAAACTTATCAAAAATGATAAATATAAAAATAATAAGTTTTTAAATTTTTTATCTTTTGTATTAAAAATACTATTCTTCATTTTTTAACCCCTCTAATATAGTAGCATTAAACAATTTTACTTTAACACAATTATAAAAGTATATAAATCCTAATAAAATTATAAAAAAAGAAATCATAACACCATATATTGGTATTTCAATCGGTAATTTTAAAAACAGATAAGGATTAAAAAATAATAAAAAATTATATATAAAATTTAAAAATAAAACTATTATTATAAACATAAAACTAGTATATAAAATCATAGTGTTTCTTTCTAAATTAATTATTCTTTTAATACTACTATTTTTATAACCTACTACCATCATAATATTATATTTAGAAATTATTTTCTTATTATTATTTTTAAATATAACATATATCACAACCATTACAAAAAAAGTAACAATAACTAAAAATATATACATAACTAAATCAATTATAAAAATAAAATTATGATCAAATGTTATAACACTATTAGCTAAAAAACCCATTTCATTTACATCACTAATAACCTTTTCTATATTTTTAGCACTATCAATCTGTAAAACTAAAGTATTAGACTTATTATAATTTAAATATTTATAACTAATATCATTAACCTCTTTAATAAGTTCATGTGATACATAACAAATATTTTCATCTAATTCAACTGAACTATTTTTATAAATACCAGTAATATTCAATTCAAAAAAATTATTATCATATCGTGTCAAAGAATCATCCAAATATTGCTTAACATTAAAACCTATTTTCTCTCCTAAATGTTCATTCATATTTATTATACTAGACTTATCAATTTTATTAATTTCACCTTGACTAAAAATAAAACTTTCCGGACAAATTACATCATATTTATTTACTATATTACTACCTGATAATAAAATGGGCCTAGTTTCATTGATAGAACCTCTAAAAACTACTTCCCCACTTATATCATTTAAACTACTTTCTAAAATCAGATATCTCTCATCACTATTAAAAACATTAGAAACATTTTCAACTAACAACATTTTAGAAATAATCTCTTCTTCATTATAACCTTCTATATCAATAAAAAAAGTTCTATAATTTATATTATTTAATAACGAATAATTAATATGGTTATCTATAGTATTTTTAAAACTAAAAATACTTAATAAAATTAATAACGATATTATAATTAAAACAACCATCTTGATATTATTTTTATCATTAAAAGTTTTTTTAACAATTAATTTTTTTAAATCACTATTAATTAATTTCATTTAATTTTCCCTTTTTCATTTCTATAATAACATCAGCATATTTTAATACCTCAGTATTATGACTAACAATAATCACTAATTTATCTTTACTAATTTTTTTTAATATTTCTAATATCAATTGTTCATTTTTTTTATCCAAATTACCAGTTGGTTCATCAGCAAGTATAATTTTAGGGTTATTTATAAGCGCTCTAGCAATAGCAACCCTTTGTTGCTCTCCACCAGACATTTCTTTAGCATAATGCAAAGACCTTTCCTCTAAATTTAATTGCTTCAAAACATTAATACTTTTACCTATTATTTCTTCTTGGCTTAAATCATTTAAAAATAAAGGTAACATAACATTCTCTAATGCATTTAAACTAGGATTTAAATAATATTGTTGAAACACAAAACCAACTTCATTCTTTCTAATATTAGCTAATTCATCCTCATTTAAATTACATATATTTACACCATTAATATACACATCACCACTACTAAAAGAATCAAGTGATGACATACATTGTAATAAAGTTGATTTACCACTCCCACTATCACCTTTTATTACATATAATTTACCTATATCAAATTCATAATTCACATTATCCACTGCTTTTATAATACTATTATCTTTTTCATATATTTTAAAACATTTTTCTAATTTTATATAAGCCATAAATCCTCCATAAATTTATCATATCACTCCCATTTTTCATTGTCAAATTCAAATAAAAAACACTGAATTTAATCAGTGTTAAAACAAAAAATATAAATTAATAAAATATTTTTTTACCCTCAAAATATTTTGTTCCTACTAAATTTATAGCAAATAATATCAATATTTCATTACTAAGAAAAACACCAATTAAGCAAACAATAATTACAAAAAGTGCAATACTTTCTTCTCTTCTAATTTTATTTATAATATAAAAACAACATCCAATATTAACACAAATTAATAAAAAAGAAATTATAGAAGAAAAATGAAAATAAATTGAAAAAATTGAAATATATAACATTAAATAAACTATAAACATTTTATTTTCAATTAATTTTTTTTCCTTATTTTGACCAAAGTGTAACAATAAATTCATAATAAACAAAATAACAATACAAATTAAAACCCTAATAACAACATAAGAATATGAAAATGCACTCAAATTATCAATATTTATAGTCGGATCAAATAAAGACCTTAATAAAATTATAATCAAAAACAAATTTAAAATAAACTCAATTAATTCATAAATTAAATTAGTTTTAACTTTTTTATTTAAAACAATTCCCCTAATTTTTGGAAATAATAAAAATAAAAATATAGAAAACAACATTAAAATATTTTGTGTAAATGCATCAACAATAAAAATTCCTAACAAAATTAAAATATTTAATAAAAAGTTAATTCGAAACATTTTGTTCACCTCTTATGTATTCCAACATTTCTATAAAATAAGATGTACTTGATATTTGATTAGCTAAAAAGTTTTCAAAAACATCTGATATATATGTTTTATTTCCTAAATTGATATGATGTAATTGAGTATTCTTGTGAACATATTTTGAAAAAATATTATTTATATATTCATCTTTGTTATAACTCATATTACTACACAAAGCACTTGTATCCATTAAAGATAACTCATAAATATCATCGAAATCTAAAGAAGACTGTTTAAGAATATCTAATTTTTGTAAATAATTAGTACATTTTGAAATAGTACTATAAGCTAAAGAATCATCTTGTAAAATAGATGAATATTTATTTATTTGCTCATAATTATCTAATAATTTATCAATTTCATCTTCATAATTACTAGTTTCTATTTTCACATTCACCAATCTATAATTTTCATATTCCAAAAAAATCATACCCATCAAAAGAAAAAATACTATTATATATATAATACTTCTTATAAACTTCATTTAGTATATTCCTTTATAATTTTTCCAGAATCAAGCACATATACCCTATCACACAATTTTTCAATATCTTCTTTTATATGAGTTGCAATAATTATCAATTTACCTTCTTTTTTCTTTTTAATAATAATTTTTCTTATTTTTTCAACACTAGATTCATCAAGACCATTAAATGGTTCATCTAGTATCATAATATCGGGGTTTTCCATTAAAACTTGTGCTATTCCAAGTTTTCTTTTCATACCTAAAGAATACTTTTTAAATTTCTTATCCTTTTCATCAAATAAATCAACCTCTTTTAAAGTATTTAAAATATCAGCATCAGATATTTTTTTATTTATTGAAGCTAATAACTCTAAATTATCATATCCCGATAAATTTCTAATAAACGTAGGATTTTCTATTAACGCCGCAGTACTTTCAGGAAATTCACTTTCCTTATATAAATCTTTTCCATTAATTACAATACTACCCTCATCTGGAACTACAAATCCACACAAAGATTTAAAAAGCATACTTTTCCCACTACCATTTCTGCCTACAAACCCAATTATTTCGCCTGAATTAAGGACTAAATTTATATTATCTAGTACCACATTATTATCCAATTTTTTTGTAAGATTTTTAATTAATATTTCCATAAATAATTACCTCCTTTAATGTAAAATATAATAAATATAATAATTTGAATCAATAAATTTCTTATTATAGAAAAAACTAATACAATACCAGCTATACTTTCAAAAACTCCAGTAAACATTAAAACAACACTATAATATAAAAATAAAATAAACAAAATAGATACTATATTAAATATCATTAATGCAATAAATTTACCAATACACCAACCACTATATCTTTTAATCCTTAAAAATACTTCACTTTTTTTAAAATCATAATTTAATAAATAATAAGTAAGATAAACTACTGAACTATTAATAATTAAAAAAATTGTTATATCTAAAAAATTAGTAAAAGAAAATGATAAACCCATCATTTTTTCAAAAGTAAAAATACTTAAATTTTCATTTAATACCTGTATTAATATAAACATAAATATAAAAGTTAAATTCAAAAAAAATAAAATTTTCAAATTCTTAAACAAATTAATATTATATTTTATAATAGCTATCCTACCCTACACTCCTATATCACTCTTTAATATTTTTTTATTTATTAACAATATCAATAAACTAAAAACTAAACTAAAAAATACTATTCCACTCATAATCAATTCAAATATACTTACTAAATACGGATGTCCTAAAAACTGAAACGCTGGATTAAACGTATCAATAAATATATTTCCAGTAAAATAATTTCCTAGAATGAAAGTTAAAATTATTAGAAACAACACCGATAACAAAGAAAAAGCTTTATTTTTAAAACAGTGATATAACAACATTCCCATTAGCAAAAATGCTACAATTAATAAATAAAATTTAAAAATTTGTATTACCATTACAATAATGTCATAACACCCATAACCAAAATTTGAACTTAACTGAAAATCACTATGAACCGTAATATTCGTAATTATAAATGTTACTATAATTATCTTAAAAAATAAAATTAAAGAAACTGAAACCAAAGATAAAATAGTCCCATAAATATAAGATTTTTTATTTGGTAATCTAAGTACTAAATTATGACTATTACTAACATAACTTATAATTTTAAACCCTATCATAATCATACAAGGTAAAATCACAACTATTGCCAAAGTTTTATTTAATAATGAACTAAAAACCATTATCGAATACTCTAAATTTGCATATTGAACAACTGTAAATAACATACTAAAAGCAATAACCAAAAAAATAATATTATACTCAATTGTACTAAGTGTGTGCAAAACAACAGATTTTATAAACTTAGTCAAAATGCATTACCACCTTTTCTTTATTTTTATATAAGAATATCAAAATAATTGTTGTAACAATATATAATATACCTATATCAAAAAAAGCTTGTCCTATTGTTCCTTGAACAACATATCCTTCATAAACATTAAAATTATAAGCATAATCAAGATAATGTTCATTACCAATTAATTGTGCTGAAAAAACAATAATATTACCAATCACAAAATTAATCGCATTAAAACCAATAAAAGATGCTATTGTTATTAAAATGATATCCCTAATAAAATAAGTTATAATTATACCTATATTAACCAACAACATTGAAAACAACACTATCAATAAATGATACTTAAATACATATAACCAAGGATTATTAAATCCTTCAATTGGAAAAAAATTCAAATAATCATAAGATTGCACAACCATATCACTTGGAAATAAAAATACTCCAACAATCAAAAATATAACTGATATCAAAACAAATATAATAAAACCCTTAATATAAGCCATAAGTAATTCTTTTAGCATCTTTTTTTTATACTCCATTCGAGTTAATTCAAATTTCATAAAACTCGATGTAATCTTTTCATGAAACGATTCAATCCCTAAATAAACAATACATAATGGTGCTATAAACATTATTAATTCACCAGTTCCAAAAACTCTTATATAATTCCAAAAAGAAAAACTAGTAATATTTTCAGTTACAACCATACTCATTCTTTCATAAAATAAAAAAACATTACATACACTTAAAATTAATACAAGTAAAAAAACGAATATAAATTTTTTATTATTAAATAAAGTTATTATATTTTTCATAAAAACTCCTCATATAACATATTAATGGAACTACACTTATAATTATACTTCTATCATTTTTAATTATTTAAAATATAGCTTCTATCTATATTTTAACACACTTTCTTACTTTTTCTAATATATATTAAATTTACATATATTTTTTTCAAATTATTTACACCAAACCATATAAAAAAGATTATTTCTAATCTTCTAACAAACATAAAACACTTTCTTCATACTTAGATGCTATATCAACAATATAACCCTTTTTAACTAAAGTATTTAACCATTTTTTAGGAATACTATCACACCCATATAAAATACCAGTTATAGAACCAGTTATAGCTCCAACAGTGTCAGTATCATTTCCTAAATTAATAGCTGTAATTATAGATTTTTCATAATTATCAGTATTCATTACAACCCATAAAACAGCTTCTAAACTATCTACAATATAACCACTAGATTTTATCTCACTTAACTCATATTCAAAAATATTATTATTTAATATTCTATCATAACAAGTTATACTCTCACCATAAAAACTATAATCACTACTTTGAATCTTACTATAAGCCTCATATTTACTTAAGCCCTTTAAAATACTAATAACATATAAAACATATATATAACACCCTAACTTACTAATATCATGACCATGTGTTAAACTAGAATGTTTATTAACAAGATCAATAATTTCATCCTCATTTAAATTTAAAGTATAAGCATATAAAGCAACAGGTAACATTCTCATTAAAGAACCATTACCATTAGAACTTATATCCCTAACACCTGCTTCATAAGCTAAAACATTATTATTTGCATAATTATTAATAGACCTTAAAACAGTATTACCTATATCAAACATTTCACCAAAAGGAGTATAATCACCATTATAAGCATAACCTATAAACCTTTTCATAATATCATCATAATTAAAACACTTATTTAAAATATAAGAATCCATTACTGCTAATTCTAAAGAAGTATCATCAGACCAAGTCCCAGCAGGAACATTATAAGTCCCAAAACCAACCATTTTTTTAAGTGGTTTTTTCATACATTCTTCTCTTGAATTAAACTCAATAGGAACCCCCATAGCATCTCCTATAGCATGACCTAATATTCCATCAATATACTTACTCATAATCCACTCCCTTTTTTAAATAAACTATATCATCTATAAACCCTAATTTTTTATACAAGTGATAAGCAGAAGTATTTTTTAAAAATACTCCAATTTCAATATTCTTAATATCTTTTAAATTACACCATTTAGTAAACTCATTAATTAACTCACTAGCATAACCCTTTCTTCTATAATTTTCTAAAACATATAAAGCTTCTATTCTAGCAACACTTTCCATCACAAAATCACCTTTTAAAAACTTTAAATAACCATATATAAATCCAACGTAACAATCATCTTCACTAATTAAAAATAATCCATTATTATCACTAAGCTTATTAAAATACATATCTTTAACAACAAAACTCTCTAAAACATTATTATCATATTTTCTTTCACTTTGAATTAAATCCGTTAATAACCCATCACAAATAATACATTCTTCTTTCGTACTTACCTTAAGAATTTTCATATATACCTTTTAACAACAATCCCAATCAACTAAAGCTTCACTAAAATTCTTACTTTTAATATTATCTTTATTAATCAAAGTAAACAATATTCCACTATCTCCAATCATAACCTTATTAAAATCATAATTAGAATCAAGTTTAAATAAACATTCATCCATACCCTTTAAACTATAACTTCGAGGATCATATTGCGTGAAATCAGCATATCCTCCAATTGTTATACTATTATTAGGCATATATTCAAAAAATAAATCAAACCAATTAAATTCAGTAAAATAATCATCAAAATCACCAAATAAAATATTAACATTAAACTCCTCATTTACAAGTTTAGTTATTATATTACCAAATCTATAATCATTATAAGGCATATAATCAATACCTTTAATTAAATCTATTTTATAAGATAAATCACTTAAAATAGCTGATTGAACACCTAAAACATCTTTTTGATACTCTAAATTATCACTAAAATATTTAACATCATACTGACAAGGATAATCCAAATCTTTATCAATAAATATTTCTAAAATACCTTCCTTAGGATAATCTTTTAATTCAACATCTTTTAAATTCACCTGTAATAATAAAGACATTTCATTACCACTACTATCTTTTGGATATAAACATCCTACTGGTAAATAAGGAACACCGCCTATTTTATTATCCAAAATAGAAACATCACCATCAACAATTTCTACTTTATAACACTCCTTAGCAGTTTCTACTTTAAATTTTTCCAAAACTTTAATAAATTTTTCTTTCATACATACCTCCTGTGATAATAACTTATCTAATTAAATTATACTTAAATAATTGTATAAAAGCAATAAAAAATACACTTAGTGTATTACTTTATTATCATTAATCTTAAAAGTCTTAACCGCACTTTTATAACCATCTAAAGCTTTTTTATTTTTATTTTTAACTTCCTCTAACTCATCTATTTTAACCTTATAAGGCAAAATTAAAGCCATATCTTCATCTTTATTAAGTGAAGTTTTTTTAATAGATTCTAAAGCTAAATTATATAAATCAATAGAATATATATTTAACATTTCCCCAGCTAATAAAACAGTTTTAGGATTATCACAAATAGCTTTAATAATTCTATACCTATTTCTTTCTTCATCTTTTTCTAAATTAGGAACTTTAAAAATATTAGCCGAATTAATTTCCAAACTTTTATCAATATCCTCTTTAGTAGCAAAATCAAAGAAAACTTGTTTTTCTGGAATATAATCACGTTCCCAATGTTTAACAACATGATTACCAAAAATAACTTCCGGATTAATTTTTATTGCTTCTTTTATAACTTCATCAGGTAAAACTGTCGAAGAAAAAGGTAAATAAACACAATTCCCAGAAGTAGCAATATACAAAGAAACCACATCACAAGACGGTTTATTTAAACAACTAAAAAACTCATCCTTATCTTCGAATAACTCATACATGTATAGCTGTTCTGCATCAGTAAAATTTTGTCCCAACATTAAATATGGTGTTTCCATATAAAGATCAACACTTTTCTCAATATCCATTTTTCTAACAAACTCACGCGTTAAATACTTTAGTAACATAACATTATTTAAATCTACTTTTGAAATTTTATCTAAAAAATATTTATTTTCTAAATCAGTGTCCTTAATAAATTTATTAAACAATCTACAAAATCTTATTTTTTCTACATCTTCTAAAAATAAAAATGTATAAACAGCTCCATTATATAATTTATCATTAAAATAACGAAACGCATTAAAATCACAATTATAAGTAGCTAAATCTTCTAAAAAAGAAAAAATATACTTGGAATTCAAATTATTGATCTTATTAACATAATTAGGAAAATAATTAACAATAATTTCCTGAGATATATCACTAAAATTATAATTATCAACTCTATCTAATTGTTTAACTATAACCGCTCTATTTGCATTACTCTTATCCAGTTTAAATTCGAATAACTGTTTTTGTAAAGACTTAAAATCTATTTCCAAATCTTTCTTTTTAAAAAACATACAATCACCTCTAAAAGTATTATAAACTGGAAAATACCATTCAGTCAATAAAAAACAAGCCTAAACTTGTTTTTCACTAAATTAAATCATTGCTTTTAATTCCATAGCTAAAGTACCATATTTTTTAATATCTTCTTCTTCATAATATTGTTCCATATCCTTAGGATCTACAACATCATCCTCACCATAACCCATAGCTACTTTATCAAAATTATCATATAATTCCTTAAAATCTTTAAACTTATGTAAATTAGTTATAACAGCATCCAAACTCTCACCACTAGCTCTACTAATAAAAGTTATAATATCACCAACTTTTAACTGTTGTCTTTTTAAATCATTTAATCTTAACTCAACAGTTTTAGTTTTATTTTTAATTAATTTAAAAGGCCCATCGTGTAAACGCATCTCATGTATTTCCAATAAATTTCTTTTGATTAACTCTTTTTTAACTATATTATATCTAATTAAATCTTTTTCTCTTAAACTAGTTTTTAAATATCTAAAATACTTTTCTAAACTTTCTAAATTAACACCTTCATGTAATTCATAAGAATCCATTTCACCCGCACAACACTCAATATCATCACTTACATAATACCAACCGTTTTCTTTTTGTTTAACATTAAATTGTTCTTTTAATTTTTCTAAACCTTTTTCAGTAACACGCATATCTAAGTCATTAGCATTATCAAGTAATCCTCTTAATACCAAAGCCCCAGACGATAGAACATAAAAATCATCCCTATCAATTTTTAAAGTATTTATTAATTCCAGTAATTC
>CAYJEL010000024.1:0-12997 GCA_964369245.1 uncultured Muribaculaceae bacterium | reverse complement strand
GAAATATGCGCTGTTGCAGTTAGAAATTCTACTAAAACTAATGAAATATGTACTCTGTTTAGTATTGATAAAATGCAGCCTATTTTAATTAGCAATGGAGTTAGTTTAATAAAAAAAGGAGAACCAGTTGATTTAACTTCAATGGTTTTAAGTAATTTTGGTGTTAGTGGTGGTCGTGTTAGTTGTGATAGTGTTAATACTACTAATATGGAAAATGGTAAATATTCTTATAATTGTAAAGCTTTATCTAATTCTGGCTTAGAAACAGTTGTTGTCAAAGAAGTTGTAATGGGAAATTATATGGATTCTGGTAATGATTTTAATGTTGAAGTTAAAAGTTTAAGCGATTACAATCTTATAAGAAGTATTGTTTTTGAAGATGCGATTGATAGTAATTATTCTAATATCGAGAGTAGTAAAAAATTGGATTTATCTTTATATAACAACAATTCAGTTGTGGCCTGGGTTGATGGAACTACGCTTAGAGTTCAAGCAGATGGTGAGATTTTAGCTCATGAAGTAATGGGGAAAAATTTTGACGGAACTACTTATAGTGGCATGGGTATGTTTGAAGAAATGTTTAATTTAACTTCAATTAATTTTAATAATGTTTTAAATACGACTAATACTAAAAATATGTCATATGTATTTAGAAAAAATCAAAATTTAACTTCACTAGATTTAAGTGGATTTAATACTTCGAATGTAACTACTATGCGTACTATGTTTGCATATTTTGACAATTGTAATAGTTTAATTTTAGGAGATAACTTTGATACTTCAAAAGTAACAGATATGTCTCATATGTTCTATGGTGGTTTAAAATTAACTGAACTTAATTTAGGAGAAAAATTTGATACGAGTAATGTTACAAATACTCAACACATGTTTGCTTGGCTTTACTCTATTGTAAATTTAGATTTAGGAGATAAGTTTGATACAAGGAATGTGAATGATATGAGATGGATGTTTGTTGAGAATCACAATATGGTAACTTTAGATGTTGGAGATATGTTTTATTGTGATAGTGCTACTGATTTGTTAGGTTTATTTGGTCAAAATTATAAATTAACTTCAGTTGATTTGAGTAAATTTGATACTTCTAATATTAGTTCAAGATGGATGTTTAATCTTAATAATAGTATGAAAACTGTATATGTAGCAAATTCTTATGAACAAAGTAGAATGAAGGAATCATCAGTTGGATTATCTAGTTCTGTTAATGTTGTAATAAAATAAGTCAATATATGTTGATTTATTTTTTGTTTGTGTTATACTATTCTGATGTAAAGGGGAGTATTATGGAAAAAATTGATGAATATTATGAAACGATGCAAATTGTAAGTAAAATTTTAACAAATAAAAATAAAATAATTTCTTCATTGGAATATAAAAATATTTTAGAAAATAAAGAAATATTTATTGAAAATTTTAATAAACTAGGAAAGCAATTTGGACTTAGCAGTTCTTTAGAAATTGTTGTTTTATATACTTATATGTTACATAATGGTTTGTTATCAAAACATTTGAAGTTTATAAAAGAAGATAAAAATAGTGTACTTGAAGAAACAGGAATTTTAGAAACTACTGGTTGTACTATTTTAACAGGATATGGTTGTTGTCGACATGTTACTATGATGTTGAGTGATATATTGCAAAGAAATAATTATGGGTCTTTAAATTTTATTTTACACGATAAGGGTGATATAGATGGTAATAAACACATGGTTAATTGTATTGATTATAATGGTGGAAATTATATGTTTGATGCTTTAAATATAAATTTTTTAAAACAAGCTGGGTCTAATTCGTATTCTAGTGGTGAACATAATTATGATAGTTATAATGATATGGAACTTTTAAAAGGTTTAAATAATAAAGGTTTAGTTATTGGTAATTTTCCAAGGGAAATAAAAAAAGTATATACTGATGAGGAATTTTTAAGAATAAATCAAAAATTTGCGATGAATAAGCCTTTGTTAATGAGTTTTTTTATGGAAAATAAGAATCTATATGATGATACATGTAAAAAGTTATCGTATATTTCTAAAATAATTAAATAGTTACTTTGTGTAGCTTTTTATTTTGTAAATATAATTTTTGTGTTATAATTTAGATAGGTGATTTTATGTCAAAAATACAAGTTATGGACGAAATACTAGCTAATAAAATAGCGGCTGGGGAAGTTGTTGAAAGATGTGCTTCTGTTGTTAAAGAGTTAGTTGAAAATAGTATTGATGCTTTAAGTGATGAGATTAAAATTGAATTAATTGATGCGGGTACTAAATCTATTAAAATAATTGATAATGGTAGTGGTATGGATTATGATGATGCTATATTGTCTTTTCAAAGACATGCTACTAGTAAGATAAAAGATGAGGATGATTTATTTAATATAAATACTTTAGGTTTTAGAGGTGAAGCTTTAGCTTCTATTGCTTCTGTAAGTGAAGTGATTTTAAAAACTTCTCAAGGTGATATAGGAACTATAGTTTATATAAATGGTGGAAAAATACTTGATATTTCTTCTGGTGATTCTAGAAAGGGAACTAGTATTGAGGTTAGGAATTTATTTTATAATACTCCTGCTCGTTTAAAGCATATGAAGAGTTTATATACAGAACTTGCTAGTATAACTGAATATATTAATAAATTAGCTTTATCACATAATAATATAAGATTTACTTTAATAAATAATGGAAATATATTACTTAAAACTACTGGTAGTGATGATTGTTTAAGGACTATTGCTGACATATATGGTATTGATGTTGTTAAAAGTATGTTGGAACTTGAGGGTTGTGATAGTGATTATGAAGTTAGTGGTTATATATCTAAACCTAGTTTAAATAGATCTAATAGGAATCATATGATTACAATAGTTAATGGTAGGGTAGTTAAGAATAGTGAACTTAATAGGGTTATAAATGATGCTTATCACTCATATAAACCTGATAATAGATATCCTATTACTGTTATAAATATAAATGTTGATTCTAGTTTAATTGATGTTAATATTCATCCTACAAAAATGGATATTAAATTTAGTAAAATGGAAGAGTTATTGTTATTAATAGGGAAGTTAGTTAAGGAAAAATTAAATAAGCAGGTATTTATAAATAAGGTTGATGTTACAAATGAATCTTTATTATTTGAAGTGCCTGTTATAAAAGAAGAAGTTAGTAGTTATAATATTTTTAAACAAGAACCTATTTTTGAAGAAATTGAAGAAGTAAAATATGAAAGTGTTAAGTTAGAATTAAGTAGAGTTGAAGAAGTAAAGGAAGATGAAAAGAGATTACCTGAATTACAACCAATTGGTTTAGTTCATGGAACATATATTGTCTGTCAAAATGAACTTGGTATGTATTTAGTTGATCAACATGCAGCAAAGGAGAGAGTTAATTACGAATTGTTTAAAGAAAAGTTAAATAATCCAACTAAAAATAGTATTTCTTTACTTGTACCTATTACACTTGAGTTTACTCCAAGTGAATTTATAATTATAAAAGAAAATATAAATATTTTGATTGAAATGGGATTTATTATCGATATATTTGGTCTTAATTCTATAATAATTAAAGCTCATCCAGTTTGGATAGTTAAGGATGTAGCTTTAAAACAAATAAATAAGATAATTGAAAATGTTATTAGTAATGAGAGTAAATTTAGTTTTGATAAATTTAATGATACTTTAGCTCATGATTTAGCTTGTAAGGCTAGTATTAAGGCTAATACTAATATAAGTATTAGTGAGATGGAAGTGTTATTAGATGATTTAAAACAATGTCAAAATCCTTTTAATTGCCCTCATGGTAGACCAACGCTTGTTTTTTATGCAACTAGTGATTTGGAAAAGCAATTTAAAAGAAGTGGTTTTGATAGTATTAGTTAAGAAGGGGTGTATTATGAAAAAATTAGATGTTATTGAATTAATAGAAACAGAAAATTATAAAAAAGAAATTTATAATGAGGTTTTAGAAAATTTAGATTATAAAGATGGTATGAGTGTTGTACTGTCTGAAGAGGTTTATTTTAAACTTAAAAATTTTAAAAAATTAGCTTTAGAAGGTAATAAGAACTTTCACTTTTATATGAATGGTAGAAAAGAAAAAATGGATATTATTATTGATAAAATAGATTTATCTTATGATGAATTTAGTATTATAGGTAATGATAGTGTTAGTTGTATTGGAAGAACTAATTTTAGAAATAAAAAAAATAGTGTTAAGGTTTTAGAAAAGTTGAGTGCTTTTGTAAATAATAAGGATTGTTTAATTAAGTTAGGAGTTAATGTTGGTGATGTTATTGAGATGATTTATTTTGATGGTAATTACTCTTTAATTAGAAATATTTTTTATAAAAGTGGTAATAGTTATTTACCAGTAAATAATGAAACAAAAAAGAAATATCTATAGTTGAGATATTTCTTCTTTTAATGTGGTATATTTTTTATTTATTTTTTTTTCTTCTGCTGTTTCTAGTTCATACCAGCCATAAGAAAAGGCTAGTTCATAAAGTTCTCTTTGTTTTTCTCGAACTGATTCGTACATATCTTTTATTTTTTTATATAAGTTTTCGTTACTAGCTTCATTTAAAGCTAGATTTAAGTTTGTACTCATACATTTTTGTATTGTTAATGTACAATTTAAATAATCTTTATCATTCATTTCTGTTGTTTCTGGTACTTCTTTTTTTTGTTTTGTTATTTTGCTCATTTTATCCCCCTAATATTGTTAGTATTTTTTTGCATATTTCTTTATGCATTTGGGATGTTTCTTTTATTTTTTTAAGTATTTGTTCATCCTCAATACAGTCTATAAAACTATTAATTTCTTTACAGGCATTAAAATTCCAAGAATATATATCTTCTAAATAAGATAAATCTTTGGTTGTAATTATATTTGGTACCATAATACCACTCCTTTCTTTTTTTATTTTGAGCTAAGTGTATTAATATATTCATATTATTTTAAATTATTGATTTTTTTTTGAAAAATTGTTATACTGATACAATAGGTAGGAGAGATTTTATGACTAATAAAGCTTTTACATTAGTTGAATTACTTGCAGTAGTTATAATACTTTCTATAGTGTCAATAATATCAGTTCCACTAGTTTTAAATGTAATTAATGCTGCTTCTAGATCTGCTAATGAATCACAAATAGAATTATTGCTTGATGGAGCAAATCAATTGTATGCTACGAGTTATTTTGATGAGGATGTTAAGGATTTGTTTACTGATGTAAATATTTATAATAATATACCGGTTAATGGGGAGTTGCCTGAAAATGGTATTTTAAAGATTAAACCAAATGGTGAGATATATTTAAGTGTTTATTTAGATGGTATTTGCTATATAAAAGATTATAGTAATACTAGTGTTTCTGTTAAAGAAGTTAGTAGTGAGGATGATTGTATTGCACTTACTGCAACTGTAACACCAGAATCTATTAAGGATTGGTACAATGATGATTTATTGGTAACAATAAATACTAATGGTGATGGATTTAAATATAAATTAAATGATGGTGAATGGGAATATATTGATGGTAATAGTTATGAAGTTGTTTTGTTAGAAACTACTTCTGTTGAAGTTATTCCTATTAAAGGTGATGTAACTGGTGATGTGGTTAGTATTACTTATAATATTGATAAAACAGTTCCTATTATCACTAATACTTTTAATAATATAGTTTTGGAACAAGGTGTTAAAGAAGATTTATCAAAGTATTTTGATATTACTTATGATGGTTTGTCTGGAATAACAGTTGAATGTACTGATACTTCACTTTTGGAAATTGGAACTCATACGGCATCTTGTACAGTAACGACTAAAGCTTTAAATAGTGTTACTGGTGATATAACTATAAATATTAAACCAAGTTGTGATGAGGGATTAATTAATGTAAAACTTACTGAAGGTTTAATACCAGTTGAGATAGATAATTATGGTAATGTAACTAAGGCTTCTGTTGATTGGTATGATTATTGTGATCAAAGATGGGCTAATGCTGTTTTAATTAATAATGAGACAGATAGAAGTATTTATCAAAGTGCTAGTGGGGGTACTACAATAGATGTGAATGATATAAGTGCTTATTATGTTTATATTCCTCGTTATGAATATCAAATATTTGATGTTGATACTGATGTAATTGACTTTGATAATGGGACTATTAATATAAGATTTGTCGGTAAAGATTCTAGTAATAAAATGCCAGATAATCCTATTTTAGGTGAATATTATACTCATCCTGCTTTTACTTTTGGTGATGAGGAAATAGAAGGATTTTGGATTGGTAAATTTGAGCTTACTGGTGATACTAATTCTTTATCTATACTTCCTAATTTAACTGCTATGAGGAGTAAAAATGTTTCGACTTTTTATAATAGTGTTTCTAAGATTGGTTATGGTTTATCTACTGATTTAAAATTGGTTGATAGTCATTTATTTAAAAATATGGAATGGGGAGCAGTTGCTTATTTATCTTATTCTATATATGGAACTAATAAAGAAGTTTGGATTAATAATAACAGTGATTATATTACTGGATGTGGTGGATTAGTTGTTAATGATAAAATATCTTCAGAATGTACTAATCAATATGGAACAGTTGAATTATATAATCAGTCTACTTCTGGTAATATTACTGGTGTATTTGATATGTCAGGTGGGTCATATGAATATGTTATGGGTAATATGCAGGATGTTAATGGGAATTTTTATCCTTCTATTTCTGGATTTAGTTCTAGTGGAATAGATAGTAAATATTATGATGTTTATTCTTATGGAGTTAATAGTAATGATGTAGATGCGTATCAAAGAGGTTTATATGGTGATGCTACTAGGGAAACTACTTCTTATAATAATGATTATGCTGTATTTACTAATTTGAATTTTTCTTGGTTTTTGCGAGGTGGATATAGTACAAGTTCAAATGGTGCTGGTATATTTAGTTTTGGTAGGCATTATGGATATGGCTTAAATTATGTTAGTAGTCGTGCTGCTTTAATTGTATTTTAAAATATAGCAATATAAATGTTATATTTTTTATTAATTGCAATTATGGAGTTTAATTTATTTGTTGATTTACAACTATGTTTTTAAATGATATAATAAAATAGTTAGAGGTGATTATAGTGAGAATGAGTGAAGGATTTTTCTATACTTTAAGAGAAAATGTTAAAGATGAAGAAACGGTAAGTGGGAATTTACTGGTAAGAAGTGGAATGGTAAAAAAGGTATCTAATGGTATTTATATGTATATGCCTTTAGGTTTAAAGGTTATGAAGAAAATTGAAGGTGTTATTAGAAAGCATATGGATAAAGCTAGTTGTGAACTTTTGATGCCTAATTTATTACCAGAGGATGTTTATATAAATAGTGGTAGAAGAGAAAATTTTGGTAAGGATATGTTTTCTTTAAAGGATAGATATAATCGTAGTTTAGTTTTAGGACCTACACATGAAGAATTTTTTGTAGAGGCTGCTAAGATGAAGGTTAAATCTTATAAAGATTTACCATTTAATATTTATCAAATTGGAAATAAATACAGAGATGAACCTCGTCCAAGATTTGGATTAATAAGAGTAAGAGAATTTTTTATGAAAGATGCTTATAGTTTTGATAAAAATTTGGAAAGTTTAAATAAATCATATGATATTATGTTTGATACTTATCACAATATTTTTAAAGAAATTGGTCTTGATTATAGAGTTGTAACTGCCGATACTGGGGTTATGGGTGGTTTATTATCTGAAGAATTTCAAGCTGTTACATCAATTGGTGAGGATGTTTTGGTATTATGTGATTGTGGTTATTCTTCTAATATTGAAGTAAGTAAATGTGTAGTTACTAAAGAAAAAGAAGAAAAAGTTAAAAAAACTGAACTTGTTTTTACGCCAGAGTGTAAATCAATTGAGGATGTTTGTGATTTTTTAAATGTTTCCAAATCAAGATTGGTTAAAACTTTAGTATATAAATGTGATGATGAATATTATGCTTGTTTGGTAAGTGGAAATAGAGAAATTAATGAAACTAAATTACGTAAGTTGGTTGAAGCAAGAAGTGTTGAATTAGCATCTTTTGATGATGTTTTAAAAGTTACTGGTGTCTGTGCTGGATATGTTGGACCTGTTGGTTTAAATTGTAAAATTATTATTGATAGTGATTTGTTATTTAAATATAATTATGTAGTAGGTGCTAATAAAGAGGATTATCACTTAATTAATGTTAATACTAATGATTTTAATTATGATTTAGTAGGAGATATTAAAAATGTAGTAGAAGAAGATGAATGTCCTATTTGTGGTGAAAAGTTGTATTTTAAAAATGGGATTGAAGTTGGTAATACTTTTAAATTAGGAAATAAATATTCTAAATCATTGGATTTAAATTATTTAGATGAAAATAATCAATTAATCCCTGTTGAAATGGGATGTTATGGTATAGGGTTAGGTCGTATTTTAGCTTCATATATTGAGCAAAATAATGATGAATCTGGTATCATATTTAATAATGTTTTAGCTCCTTATAATGTAGGTATTGTTTTAATTAATAAAGATGATGAAAAACAAAGTATGGTAGCTAATGCTTTATATAACCAAATAAGTAAAAATTTTGATTGTTTACTGGATGATCGTAATGAGAGAGCTGGGGTTAAGTTTAATGATATGGATTTAATTGGTGTTCCTTACAGAATTACTATTGGTAAAAAAATTAAAGATGATTTAGTTGAACTTAAAGTTCGTGGAACTGATAAAGTTTTTGATATTCACGTTAATGATATTGTAAGTAAGATTGAAGAATTGATGAAAATATAGTACTTTTAAGTACTTTTTTTTATTTTAAAAGGATTTTGTTTATTTTTAATCTATATTATTAATGAAGTGCTATTTCGACAATATTTTTATTTTTAGTTTGTTATGATTATTTTAGGTGATTGTATGAAAAAAAATATAGTAACTGTAGTTATATCTTTAGCTGTAGGTTTTTTACTAGCTAATTCTTATATTAATGAGTATGGAAGTAGTTTAGATATTATTTCTGTTTTTAATGAAAATAATCGAAATGCATTTTTGATTCAACAGGGTGTATATTCTACTTTTGAGAGTATGGAGGAAAATACTAGTGAGATTTCAGATTATATTTATAGTGTTATTGATGGGATGTATTATGTTTATATTGGAATGACTTTGGATAGTGAAAATGTAATTAAGTTACAAGAACATTATAAAGTTAGAAATATAAATACTATTGTTAAAGAAACTAATTTAAGTGACTCTGATTTTGTGTTATTTTTAGAACAGTGTGATAGTATATTAAGAGAAACTGGGAGTAGTGAAACTATTGATGAATTAGTAAAACAGGTGTTAAGTAAGTATCAAGGAGGTTAAATGATTGTAAAAGATATTATGGTTAATGATAGACCTAGAGAAAGATTAGTTAACTATGGTTGTAGTGTAATGTCTAATGAAGAATTACTAGCTGTAATAATTGGTAGTGGTACTAATAATATGTCGGTTAAGGAGTTAGCGTTAAATGTATTAAATAAATTTGATAAAATTAATGATTTAAAAATTGTTTCTTATGATGAGTTAATTAAGATAAAGGGAATTGGTTGTGCGAAAGCTTGTCAAATATTAGCTTGTATTGAATTAGGTAAACGGATATATAGTAAATATGAAAATATTAAAGAAATAAAGGTTACTAGTGCTTTAGAGATATATGAATATTATAAGTATTTATGTGTTAAAAAACAGGAGCACTTTTTTTGTGTTTATTTGGATAATAAAAATAAAATAATTAGTGAGAAATTATTATATATTGGAACTATTAATGAAAGTTTGATTCATCCTAGGGATATATTTAAGGAAGCATATTTAAATAGTGCTGTTTCATTTATTTGTGTACATAATCATCCTAGTGGGGAAGTTACTCCTAGTAGTAATGATATACAGTTTACTAATATGTTAATTGAAACTAGTAATTATTTAGGTATTAGGCTTTTAGATCATATTATAATTGGAAATGGTTATTATTCTTTTGCTGAGGATGGTAAGTTTTAATAAATTGCTTATTGTGTCTTTTTTTGATAAGATAAGTATGGTGATTAAATGAACTCAGGTTTAGGTGGTTTTGTTAATATGTTAAAAAGATGGCGTATTAATTTAAAAAATAAAAAAATAAAATTGGAAAAAGAAAAGAAGTTTAAAGTGAAAAAAGGGTTAGGAACTTATTTGTTATTGCCTTTTATTTTTGTTGGTGGTCATTTAGTAGATTTTCACGTTAAACCTAATAAAAAAATATATGTTCAAAATAAGTTGAATAAATCTTTGGTGGTTAAAAAAAAGGTAGATTTAGGTATAGTTAAAGGTAAAAAAAGTAGTGCTTTAGTCACTAAAAGTTTATTAACTAATATAAGTGAAGTTAGTAAATATTCTTTAAACAATGTTATAACTTTAAAAGATTATAAAAAAAATTATGAAGTAAAAGATATTAGTAAATTAGTAGATAAAAAAGAAATTTTTAAAAAAAAGTTAAGTAAAAAGGAAGTTGTACATTTATCTTTTAAAAGATTTGAAACTAAAAAAAATATTGTTATAAATGGTGTTACTAAAAGTAAAAAGAAAAAGATTAGTTCTTTTAAGAAGAATATAAAAAATGATGATCTAATTAAAGAAAAAAAAGAAGTTGCTTTTATGGCTGATTTTGTTAAGAAAAATAAAGATAAGAAAGTAAGTATTGTTTCTGAAACTAAGAAACTTAAAAAATTGAATTTAGATAGTATTGAAAAATTATTAAAAAAAAGTGAGGAAAAGTTGAGTTTATTAAGTTATAAAATAAGTACTTGTACTGTTTATAATCATTTTTATGGTTATGAATTTGATTTGAAATATATTGAATATTCTTTACTTAAATTAAATGAGATTGATTTATCTAATTTTATAATTGATGATAAAGATAGAAAAAAAGAAATTGATGATAATTTAAAAAGTATTTTAAAAAAAATTTTAAAAGAAAAAGAAGTTATTGAAGCTAAAAAGAAGTTATTATTAATGAGAAAAGAAGAGAAGAAAGTTATTTTGAAAAAGGAAGAGAAGTTAGAAAAAAAGAAGGAAAAGAAAGAAAAGGTTGATGAATTAATAAGGGAAAAGGAATATGTAGTTAAAATGATTCAAGAAAATATGGTTATTTTAATTTCATATAATAAAGATTTATTAAAGAGTAAAAATAGGAAAATGACTTTGCTTAGTTATTTGAATTTTTTTGGTAAGAAGGCTTTTAGTAATATGTTTGTACCAGCTATGTTATTTAGTAATCCTTTGGTAGCTGAGTTAGTATCGATGACTTTAATTACTAATGATTTATTATCAATGAAGGGTTTAATTAATAGGGAAAAGATTAAGTTTTCAATTTTAAATAATTATGACTTTATTGATATTTCTAAATCTATTCATAATACTTGCATAAGAAATCTAGATGAGATTTCTGCTATTAAAAGTTATATTAAAAATATTGGTTTTAGTAATAATGAATTAAGTGAGTTAGTAAGTAATTTAGATGATATTGAAAGGATGACTATTAATAAAATTAAGGAGTTAGAAAATCATATTGCTTTAACACAAGAACACATAAAAGTTTTAAAAAGAAGCGCGTAAGCTTTTTTTTTGTGCTATAATGTTATTAGGAGTGATTTTATGAAGTTATTAAAAAATATAGGAAGTATAATAGGTGTATTATTTTTAATATTATTTGTTATGGTTTTATTTGAAGAGGATATTGTAAATGAGGGGGAACAAACTTATACTTTAATGGTATATATGTGTGGTTCTGATTTAGAAACAGATGGTGGTTATGCTACTACTGATATAGCTGAGATGATGAGTGCTACTAAGGATGAGAAGATAAATATAGTTATGCAAACTGGTTGTACTAATGAGTGGCAAGATTATGATATTTCATCTGAAAATAATGAGAGATATATTGTTGAAAATGGTGAGTTAGTTTTACTAGAAACACTTGATACTAATGATATGTTATCAAGTGATACATTAACTGATTTTATTAATTATTCTAAAGAAAACTATGAAGCTGATCGTTATGGTTTAATCATGTGGGATCATGGTGGAGGAGCTATAAGTGGTTTTGGTTATGATGAAACTACTGGTAGTGATGATACTTTAACTTTAGACGAAATTAAAACATCTTTAGATGCTGTTGATATTAATTTTGATTTTGTTGGTTTTGATGCTTGTTTAATGGCAACTATTGAAACAGCTTATATGTTAAAAGGTAAAGCTGATTATTTAATTGCATCTGAGGAACTAGAACCTGGTACTGGATGGAATTATACTGAAATTATTAATGGTTTATCAGGAAATACTGATATGGAAACTTTGGATTTAGGAAAAATTATAGTTGATTCATTTATTGAATCAAATGAAGGTTTATTTTATGATGAAGAAGCTACTTTAAGTGTTGTTAATGTAAACAAAATTGATGCTTTAATGAGTAGTTTAAATAGTTATATGAATGAGGTTGATACTTCAATGTTGGAAGTACAAGAGTTTACTAGTGTAGCTAAAGCAATTGATGCTACTAAAGCTTTTGGTTATGGTGAGGTTGATACTATAGATTTATATCATTTAGTAGAAAACTTAAATACTAGTGAAAGTTCTAATTTACTTAGTTTAATTAATGATGCTGTTGAGTATAATAATACAACTGCTGTTATGGAAGATTCTAATGGTTTATCTATTTATATTCCTTATGTTGATTTAAGTAAATATAATGATATGGTTAACATATTTAACAATATTGGTATGTCTGATGGTTATGTGTCTGTTTTATCTAAAATAGCTACAACTGTAGCTGGAGGTCAAATTGATTCTGATTATGAAGGTGAAGAATGGTATTTAGATGATTATGCTTCAGAATATGAAGATTATTATGAAGATAATGAATATGAAGATTTAGAAATAGTTGATTAT
>CAYJEL010000023.1:9935-12998 GCA_964369245.1 uncultured Muribaculaceae bacterium | reverse complement strand
TATTGAGTTATACTCTATTTAAAGGAAGTTAGCAACTTCAATTAAAACTGCCCCAGAATAAAAATAAAGTTGATAGATTAATTTCTATCAACTTTTTTTGTTAGTCTTCGTACATTATTTTTTATATAGCAATTATCACATATTACAATGTCACCATCTCGTTTTAAAGATTCTGCTAAATACATTTTATTACATTTTGAACAATAATCATTTTTTTCTGACGACAATAGTTTATGTAATTCATCTACTATTATATTTCTTTTTTCAATAAATTTTCTCATTTTCAATACTATATTTTTATTACTAGCATTTACTTTATCAGCATTATCAAAGTTCTCTTCATTTAATCTAATGCTCATATTAATAGCGGATTCATAATCTATATATACTTCTTTAACTATAGTTCCATTTATTAAATTACCATGAAAATTAAAGTCTGGTGCTTGTTCACTATCTAAATTATAGTTATTTCTCACTAATACGACTAAATATTCGTTTTCATATTGATCAAATTTTGTATATTTTTTTATTTCATGAATTAAGTACGCAGGCAATGCGATATATCCTTCAAAGATATCCTCTCTATCTCCAAAATGATTAATTACATTTCCAGGTATATGTTTTTTTACTACTACATACACTATATTATAATTATATTTTTCACTCATAAATTCCTCCAAATTAAATTTATTATATCATATTAACTTGATTTAACATATATCTTGAGCTATAATTTATTTAAAGGAAGTTGGCAACTTCAACTAAAACTACTCCATTAAGAAAATAAAAGTTGATAAATTAATTTCTATCAACTTTTTATATGTGTTTTTTTAGTTCTGTTAAGTATTTATCATCAATATGATTAATAATAAAATCATCTTCTGTTATTAATTTTATGTACGCTTTATCTTTTTTTTCTATTATTAACTTAATTATGTTATCTAAATTAATCTGATGAATTCCACTAATATATTCTCCTAAATACCAAATGTTTTTCATATTAACGAAAAAGTTATCAATTAAATCGAAGTTGTAATTTTTCATATCATAAGACATCGCGAGTCTCCATACAGATTCCAACGAAGCTTTATATTCTTTAGCTGATTCTACTAATTGGTTAAAATCTTCTTGAGTTAATTCAAAAGGCCTAGGGCATGCTATATAGTTTGTAATTATAAGCATTTTGTCTTTATAATTTAATTGTTCATAAAAATCATTATTTATTTTACTATCAATTAATAATTTGCATATTCTATCATATTCTTTACTTTCTTCTAGTAATAAATCATTAATAGATTTAGATTCTATTTCAGATATAATATCATTTATATTATTTTCATAATTATCAAAAACTTTAAAATTTTTTAACAATTTCAATTCCGAAAGTAAACTATCTTTATCTAAGAATTTATTAATATATTTAAAAACTGTTTTTACAAAATATTTATAGTTTATTTCAAATTCAATAATGATATCTTCTTTAATATCTGTTAAATCAATAGTAAATTTCCATGGGTCTATATAAGTGTATTTGAATTCATTCATATCGCTAATATTATATACATTTTCATCAAGGACTATTTCCAGTGTTTTACAGATATTACAATTTTTAATAGAGACTATTATTTTATTTTCTTTAATTTCATATTTATACTCTGCACTTTTTTCATTCATTAATATGTTAATTCCATCTAATTTGTACGTTTTTTCTTTATCGTTATTTATATTTTGATTTTTTTCTTCTATATTTTTTTCCATAATTATATTTCCTTTCTTATAATTTTATAGCATTCTCTTTTTTTCTTAACACTTTTTTGAGACTTTTTAGAAGTTCTTTTTCAGCTTTTCTTCTACTTTCACTGTATAGTTTTGCTTCATTTTTTATTTCTTTTATTGGTTGACTTTGATAATCTAAAATTGAATATTCATTATAAAACTCACTTGTAAGCTCATACCCATTAGGTGCAAATTCTAAAATTAAGATTTCTATAAGTATTGTGCTATAAAGATCTATAAAGTTGTTGTTTATTATTTCTTTAAATACTTCACTGTCATAAATCATATCACAAGCTTGTATTAGTAATGCTGCTGTTATAAATGAATTTATATAATCATACCAATCTTCTTTATAATTTATCTTTACGATTTTATCATTATTAATACTAAGATTTTTATAATCATAAACATTTTCTATGATTTTATCATAAATAATATTTTTAATAATGTAATTCCATTTTTCTTTTTTTTCTGGAATTATATAAGCATCAAAAGATTTTAAATAATTATATAAATTATCTAATTCGAATTTTTCTATTTGATTTTTTTTATAAATAGCTAAGTTTTCATTTTTTTCACATAACTTGATAAGATTCTTATATTTTTCTTTTATATCTTTCATTTTTCTCCTATTAAATGGTATTTCACTTAAGTCTTTTAATTTTTTTTGATTTACATATTGAATCTAATTTTTTATCTATTTCTTTTATACTATGTCGTTTTGTCGTATCTCTTTTTATAAATATTGTATGTTGTCCACTACCAATCATATGGTATGGTTGTTTACAATTGCTTGCTATTTTATTTATTGCTTTCTCTTTAAGTATTCTAAGTATTTTCAAATTTTTCATATTTTCACCTGATTAAATTATATCATTTATATTTTTTATTGTAAAATTATATTCAATATTAATACCTAAAGGTATTTTTTTCGATAAATAAAAAAGTATAGAATTTTTCTATACTATTTTTCTATTTTAAATATAACTTGATAACTATTTTCAAAATCAATTTCTTCTATTTCTATATTGAATCCTAAGTTTTCTATATCTTTAGAACTATTTCTAATTAAATTAATTACTGTTCTAATATCTTTTGGTTTTTCTACTGTAGTATCAACTGCTACCGGAACAACTTCTGGTTCATATTCAAAATTAGTAGGAATTTGATATGCATTAACATCAGTTTTTACTTCATTTTGTGAATCTAAAATAGGAGCAGATGGAACAGCTATATCATTAGTCATATTTGTATTACCAAATGAATTGAAATCAAATGTTGGCATTG
>CAYJEL010000023.1:0-9835 GCA_964369245.1 uncultured Muribaculaceae bacterium | reverse complement strand
CTGGTTGACTGAAATCAAATGTTGGCATTGCTGGAGTAGGGGCTTCAAATGTTGGAGCTGGTGCTACTTCTGGTTGTGCTACTGGTTGACTGAAATCAAATGTTGGCATTGCTGGAGTAGGGGCAACTGCTGGAGCTGGCGCTACTTCTGGTTGTGTTGCTGGTTGACTATAATCAAATGTTGGCATTACTGTAGCTGTGGCAACTGCTGGAGCTGGTGCTACTTCTGGTTGACTATTTACTTGGTTGAATGCTCCAAAAAAATTGAAATTTTCTTCTTGTTTTGGGGCTTCTGTTTTTATTTCTGGTTGAACAGCAGAATCACTTTTTAATAAATTACCAAAGTCAACAGTTTTATTTTCTGGTACATTAATATCCTGAGCTTGTTTTTCAATGCTCTCTACATCAACAAAGTCGTGGTTATTATATTCTAAATCAGGTATTTCAACTAAATTATTATTTTTTATTTCATTCATGGTATTTATTTCCTCATCTAACTTTCTAACAGTTAGTCTTTCTTTTATAATTCTGTTTAACATAGTTATTTGATCTTTGTCATCTTTAATTTTTAATAATGATCTTGCATGTCTTTCTGATATATTATTTTTTAATAATGCTTCTTGGACATCATCGCATAAAGATAATAATCTTAATGTATTAGCAATTGATGATTGCGATTTTCCTAGCTTTTGAGCTAACTGTTCTTGACTATAGTAATTCATATCTAATATTTTTTTATAAGATATTGCTTTCTCTATTGGTGTTAAGTTTTCTCTTTGTATATTTTCTAATAGTGCTATTTCAACACTATCATTATCATTCATTTCATATATTATAGCTGGTATCGTAGTTTTGCCTGCTAATACGCTGGCTTTGTATCTTCTTTCTCCAGCAATTATTTCATATTTTTCACCTATTTGTCTAACTACTATTGGTTGAATCACTCCATACTTTTTAATTGATTGAGCTAATTCACTAATTGAATTTTCATCAAAAGTAATTCTAGGTTGGAATCTATTTGGCAAAATATTTTTAATATTTAATTCATGTATTTCTCTACTTTTTTGCACTGAAATTCCCCTTTCTTATTTTCACATTATAATAATACTATATATTGGGAAATAATGCAATGTGTTTTTGGGAAATATTTACAAACTTTACAAAAAAAAGACCTTTATAGTCTTCGCTTTTTTATTTCTACATATTTTCTTGGGTATTTCCCATTATGTTTAAGTTTTTTTATTTTTATAATATTTCTATTACTATTTTCTATTGGTAATTGAAAATTTATGATTTCTTCTATTTTAGAATTTAATATTTTTAGAGCATTATTTGATTCAGTTATTTCTTCTTCAATATTTCCTTTTAGTGGTATAAAGTATCCATTTTCTTTTGTAAGAGGGACTGAATATTCTGCTATGATGCTAAGATGTGATACTGCTCTGCATGTTACAACATCATATTTGTTTTTTTCATCAAATTCTTCTATCCTTGAATGCACTGTAGTAATTTTTTGTAATTTTAATTCTTTTATTACTTCATTTAAAAATATAATTCTTTTATTTAATGAATCAACTAAAGTAATATTAACATTAGGAAATAATATTTTTATTACTATTCCTGGAAGTCCTGCTCCTGTACCTATATCGCATAAATTATTAATTTCATTTAAGTTTATAGCTTTAACTATTGTTGCACTATCATAAAAGTGTTTCAAGTAAACTTCATTTTTTTCTGTAATTCCAGTTAAATTGATTTTTTTATTCCACTCAATTAATAATTCATAATATTTTTTGAATTGTTCTTTTTGTTTTTCCGTGATATCTATATTTAATTTTTTTAATTCTTCATAAAATTTATTTTCCGTCATATTTTCCTTCTTTCTTTAAGTATACAACTAGAAGGGAAATATCAACGGGATTAACTCCACTTATTCTCATAGCTTGTCCTACTGATGTTGGTTTTATTTCTGATAGTTTTTGTTTGGCTTCACTAGCTAAATTAATTATTTTGTTATAATCTATATTTTCTGGTATTTTTTTTCTTTCCATATCAATTAGTTTTTCTGCTTCTTGTTTTGCTTTTATGATATATCCTTCATATTTAATTTTAAGTTCTACTTGTTCTAAAACATCTTGTGGATATTTTTCTTCTATGAAATTTTCAATTATAGATATAGAAATTTCGGGTCTTTTAATAAATTCATAAAGTGTTATCCCATCTTTAATTGGAGTTGTATTTAAACTTATTAATAATTCATTATTTATAGGTTTTACTTTATTTGTTTTTAATTGATTGATTAATATTTCTATATTATTCAATTTTGTTTGAAATATATTATATTCCTTCTCATTAATTAAATTATTTACATAACCGTATTGTCTTAATCTTATATCTGCATTATCGTGTCTTAATAGTAATCTATACTCAGCTCTTGATGTTAATAATCTGTATGGATCATTTACCCCTTTTGTTACTAAATCATCTATTAAAACTCCTGTGTATGCTTCATCTCTTCTTAGAATAAAAGGTTCTTTATTGTCTAATTTTAATACTGCATTAATACCAGCTATTAATCCTTGACAAGCAGCTTCTTCATATCCACTTGTTCCATTTATTTGTCCGGCGGCAAATAAATTTTCTATAATTTTAGTTTCTAAGTTTTGTTTTAATTGGGTAGGGTATATTGCATCATATTCTATAGCATATGCATATTTATTTATTTTAGCATTTTCTAAACCTGGTAAGGATTTTACCATTTTTTCTTGTACTTCTTTAGGCATTGATGTTGAAAATCCTTGAATATATATATCATCATAAATTAAACTTTCTGGTTCTAAAAATAATTGATGTCTTTCTTTATCTTTAAATCTTACTATTTTATCTTCTATAGAAGGACAGTAACGTGGTCCGACACTTTTTATATCATCTAATCCACCATACATGCTTGATTTATTTAAATTATCATTAATTATTTTGTGAGTTTCTTCGGTTGTATATATTAAATAACATGGTTCTTGTTTAGTTACATCGTATTCGATTGTTTGATCGAAACTGAAATATCTATGAATTAAATCTCCGTTTTCAATTCTTGATTTTGTGAAGTCAATTGATTTTTTTTCTATTCTAGGAGGAGTACCAGTTTTTAATCTTATTATTTTGAATCCTAAATCTTTTAGTTTATCACTTAAATGATTACTTGGTTTTTCATCATTTGGTCCTTTTCGGGTTCTAGAATCTCCTATTAATATATCTGACTTTAAGTAAGTTCCCGTAGTTAAAATAACAGCTTTAGCTTCTATTTCTGTTCCGTTTTCTAAGATAACGCCTTTTATTTTGTTGTCTTCAACTATTAAATCTTCAACTAGCGCTTCCTTAATATCTAGATTTTTTTGTTTTTTCAGTAGTTCAATCATTTTTTTAGGGTATTTTATTTTATCTATTTGCGCTCGAAGAGCTCTTACAGCTGGCCCTTTTGCAAAGTTAAGTAGTTTTATTTGAATTTGGCTATCATCTGCTATTTTTCCCATAACTCCACCTAATGCATCGATTTCTCTTACTACAATTCCTTTAGCAGATCCTCCAATTGACGGGTTACAAGGTAAATTAGCTATATTTCCAATTCTACCTGTTATTAATAATGTTTTTTTGTTGTTTTTGGCTGATGCTACCGAGGCTTCACACCCTGCGTGTCCTCCTCCAACAACTATAATGTCATATTTCATTTTTACCTACTTTCCTAAACAAAATTGGCTAAATAATTGATCTATTAATTCGTCTTCATAGGTTTCACCTATAATTAGTCCTAATGTATTCCAAATTGTTTTTAAATCTATTTCTATCATATCAATGGGTAGGTTGTTTTTTATTGCATTTTTTACCTCATTTATGTGATAAATAGTTGTTTTTAAATGAGCGACTGCTCTTGCATTTACTATATTATTTAAATCTTTTGTTGTGATTCTATCTAAATTAAATATTTTTTTTATTTTACTTTTTAATTCATCTATTCCTTCGTTTTTTAAGGCACTAATATTTACTATAAATTCACTATTTAAAATGTTTGAATCTATTTTTGATTCTAAGTCGTTTTTGTTTATGACTATAATATGTTCTTTTGATTTTATAATTTCTAGTATTTCTTTTTCTTCACTTGTAGTGTTTTCGTTATTATTTAGCAAAAATAATACTAAATCGCTTTCTTCTATAAGTTTTTTACTTTTTTCAACACCAATTTTTTCAACTATATCTTCTGTTTCTCTAATTCCAGCTGAATCTATTATATTTAGTATGAATCCATCTAAATTAATAAATCCTTCGACAAAATCTCTTGTTGTTCCTGCTATTTCTGTCACTATCGCTTTGTTTTCTTCTAATAAACAGTTTAATAAACTACTTTTTCCAACATTTGGTTTTCCAATTAAAGCAACTTTGATTCCTTCTCTTATTATCTTTTCATTTTCTGAAATTTTTATTATATCCCCAATTTCTTTTTCTATTTCTGTAATTTTAGGTATTAATATTTTATTAGTCATTTCTTCAATATCATCATATTCTGGATAATCAATGTTTACTTCTATATTAGCGATAATTTCTACTATTTTTTGACGTAGACTTCTTATTAAATTTGATGTTTTTCCACTTAATTCGTTTACTGCCATTTTTCTTGAATTTTCAGTAGGTGCACCTATTATATTCATAATTCCTTCAGCTTCTATTAAATCAATTCTTCCATTTAAAAAAGCTCTTTTTGTGAATTCTCCTTTTTCGGCAATTCTACATCCATTTATTAATAAAAGTTCTAAAATTTTATTTGTTGTGGAAATTCCTCCGTGACAATTAATTTCAATTATATCTTCTTTAGTAAAAGTTTTTGGAGCTTTCATTAGTGAGATTAAAACTTCATCAATAATTTCATCATTTTCTACTATGTAGTCGTAATTAATTGTGTGACTTTTAACTTTATCTAATTTTTTATATTTTGTTATTTTGTTTACAATTTCAACACTTTTTTTTCCTGTTACTCTTATAATAGAAATAGCACCTACACCTAGGGCTGTTGAAATGGTAGCTATTGTATCATTCATAAAATTCCTCCAATTTAAAAAAAGATAACTAATCTTTATATTTTATAATAGTATATCTTTCTTTATTTTCACCATGACTTGATGATATTAAGTTAGTGTACTCAGAAACTATTGAGTGAACTAGTCTTCTTTCATATGAGTTCATAGGATCTAAACTAACTTCTATTTTACTTTTTAAAACTTCTTGACAAATATTTTTTATTTCTCTTTCTAGTCTTTTTTGTTTTTTTATTTTATAATCTTCAATATCTAAATTAACATGAAATTTATAATAATTTGATTTTAAAACATTTTTAAGTGTAAAAGATATGGAATCCAATGTTTTTCCATTTTTTCCTATTAATATTTTTTTATCTTCGCTAATGATATATATTTTAAGTATATTATCATCTATTTTTATTTCGTATTGTGCACTAACATTCATTAATTTAAATAATTCATTTAAATATTTCTTAGCGCATTCTTTTATATCCTCTTTTTTTATTACTTCTATTTCAATTTTTTTTGTTTTTAATAATCCTTTTGTCACTTCATTTTCAATAGCAAAGTATTCATTATATGTTATATTCAATTCTTCTTTAACTTTATCATTTAAATTTTCATTTGATTTTAATTCATATTTATATGATGTTAACATTTTTTTTCTCCTTTTTAACAATTAGGTTTTGTACTATTGTAAATGAAGAGTTTGTAATCCAATAAAATGCTATTCCTGTTGAAACTGTAAATGATCCGAATGCGATCATGATAATACTTATGTTTCTCATCATTTTCATTTGATTTTGTTGATCTCCAACTGGATTAGTTGTCGCATTTAATTTAAATGAGAAATAAGTGGCTACTACAACAAATACAACAATAATTAAATAATACCATTGACCGTTTTGAAGTGCTGACATAGGTGTTAGGCTTAAGTTTATTCCTAAGAAATTATCTTCTAGTATTAAAGGTAATCTATATAAAGTTTCTAAGAATGCAAAGAATAATGGAATTTGAATTAATGCATATAAACATCCTGAAAATGGGTTTATATTAAATTCTTTATATATCTTCATCATTTCTTGTGATTTCATCATTTGTGAATCTTTATCGTTTCTATTTCTGTATTTATCTTCTAATTTAGCTAATTTTTTTCTAGCAGCACCCATATTTTCTGATTGCATTGCTGTTTTTTTAGTAATAGGATATAAAGCTAATCTTATTAATATTGTTGTTAATATAATTGCAAATCCATATTCTGTTGTTAAATTTCCTAATTGAATAAGTAACCAAGCTAATGGTTTGACAAATACTGTTTCCCACAAACTGTTTTTTCCACTTAAAATGTTAAATTCATCGCAATTTGTTACTTCATCTATATTAAAGCTGTTTTCTATTTCAGTTTTTATATTGTTAAATTCTTCTTCTGAAATTTCGTTATTAGTGAATTTATTGTTATAAATTTCTAATTGTTGTTCTTTTAGGCTATTCATTTGGTTTGTTGTATTTTCTGTTTTACATAAGATATTTTCAACAACTCTTTGTCCTGTTTCTGTAACAACTATATTATTTCCATCTATTTCTTTATATTGTGTACATCCTGTTAATCCTATTAATACAAATAGTAATATTAATTTTTTCATTTTATTCTCCTTTTATTAAGTTTAGTTTTTTCATTGTATAATTTAAGTCATTTTTTATTTCTTCGAATGTCTTATTTGTGATATCCCTACCTACCATTATAATACAATTAATTCCATTATGATAGATATTTTTAGAAATTATATGCTTTAACTGTCTTTTTATTTTATTTCTATTAACAGCATTTCCAATTTTTTTACCTACTGAAAAACCAAATTTATAATAATCATTATTATTTTTTTCTAAATATATAATAAAATACTTATATTTAAAAGGTCTAGTTTTCTTTATTATTTTTTGAAAATCTAAATTTTTCTTTAATATTAAATCTTTATTCATAGTATCACCCTCTAGTCAATGAACAAAACACCACTGATATCAGTGGTGTTTTTATTAATGAGATAAAACTTTACGTCCTTTACGACGACGTTTATTAATTATGTTTGTTTTCATACGAGCGAAAAATCCCATTTTTTTACTTCTTTTTCTATTATTAGGTTGAAAAGTTCTTTTCATAAATACACCTCCTATAATTACACTATTTCTGTTTGCTTTATTAATTATATAGATAAAATATCATTTTGTCAATTATTTTTCTTATATTTTTTAAATTATTTTATATTTAATAAATTATGTGAGATGTGGATTATTATTTAGTAATTTTTTTATTTTTTCTATAATTAACAGTAATTTCCACATTTCCCACATATTTTTTTTATTTATTTTTAAAGGTTTTTTTCTTTTTTCAACAAATTTGTGGATAATTTTATGTACATGTGAATTAATTATTTTGTCTTTTTCCACATTATTGTGGAAAACTATTGTTTATTCTTGTTTTTCTTTGTTTTTAATGTGTGGATAAATAATTATTTTTTTTTCTTTGTAAGTTTCTATAGATTTTTGTGATATAATGATGTAAAATAAATTATTAAATGAGGTGATGTATATGGATATAAATGGTATTTGGAGTTCTTTTCTTGTTAAAATTAAAGAAGAATTAACCCCTGTTTCTTATGAAACTTGGTTTTCTGAAACTAATTTAATTGAACTTAATGAAGAATATGCTAAAATATTAGTCCCATTACCTATACATAAGAAACACTTAAGAGAAAATTACCTTGATATTATTGAAAGATTATTTACTTCTATTACTGGATCTATATTTAAGTTTGAATTTGTAACTGAAGATGAGCTTGAAGATAGTATTATCATAGATGTTGATGATTTTGGTGTTCCTGAAAATGTTTTATTTAATAGTAATTTAGATAGTAAATTCACTTTTGAGACTTTTATTACTGGTAGTAGTAATAAGTTTGCTAAAGCTACTGCTTTAGCTGTTGCGGAGCAGCCTGGAACTATGTATAATCCTTTATTTATATATGGTAAAAGTGGGTTAGGTAAAACTCATTTAATGCATGCAATTGGTAATTATATAAAGGATAATAGCCAAAAAAAGGTGTTGTATGTAACTACTGATAATTTTGTTAATGACTTTTTAAAGATTTATCGTAGAAATGAAAATGAAAATAATTTTGAAACTATTGAATCTTTTAAAAAGAAATATCGTGAAGTTGATGTTTTAATGATTGATGATATACAATATCTAGAAATTGCCCATAAAACTCAACAAGAATTTTTTAATACTTTCAATGAATTACATACAAATAATAAGCAAATTATTATAGCTTCTGATAGATCGCCTGATGATTTAAAAAAACTTGAGGAAAGATTAAGAACTAGATTTATTTGGGGATTAATAGTTGATATTCATCCACCTGATTTACAATTAAGGCTTGATATTATTAACAATAAGATTATTTCCCATAATATGTCTGGTATATTTAGCTCTGATGTAAAAGAGTATATTGCTAATAATTGTACTAGTGATATTAGAAAATTAGAAGGTGCTATTACAAGAATTATTGCTTATTCAGCTATTATGAATGGATCTGATATTTCAATTGAATTAGCTGCTGATGCTTTAAAAGACTACTTTGGTAAAGCATATATAGCTAAAAATAGGATTGAACAAGTGCAACAAATAGTTTCTAAGAACTATAATGTATCGATAGAAGATATAAAAGGTAAGAAAAGAAGTGCACATATTACCATTCCAAGACAAATAGCTATGTATATATGCAGAAATTACCTAAATGAGTCATTACCTAAGATTGGTTCTGAATTTGGTGGTAAAGATCATACTACTGTAATGCACTCTGTTGATAAAATTAAAAAAGAATTAATGAAAGATGACAATTTGAATGTCGAAATTCACAAAATTTTGAAACAATTACCTTTCTTAAATGTGGAAAAGTAAAAAAATATGTGGATTGTTGTGGATAATTTTGTTTTTATAAACACCCCAATATCTTTTTATTTATTGAACTTATTGGACTTTTCCACATAATCCACATCTATATAAATAATAATAAATTAATATAATAATAAAGGAGAAATTATGAACTTTAAAATAAAAAAAGAAAATCTTGTAAAACACTTAAATTATGTTATAAAAGGAATATCATCCAAAAATTTAATACCTATATTAAATTGTATTAAATTTGAGTTAACTGAGGAAGGTTTATATTTATTAAGTACTGATAATGAAATTGCAATTAAAACATTTATTGATAAAAAATATATTGAAGATAATTATAGTTGTGGACATTTTGTTGTTTATGGGAAATATATTTATGAAATAATAAGAAAATTACCTAATGAAATTATTGAAATAGAAGAAGTTATTGATTCAAAAATATTTATATCAACAACTAATAGTTCTTTTTCTTTAAATTGTAATAGTATTGATGAATTTCCAAATTTAGAATTAGAAGATTCTAAAAATCCATTAGTTATTAACAGTAAAATTTTAAAAAATATGGTTAATCAAACATCTTTTGCAGCTTCAACACAGGAATCAAGACCTAATTTAACTGGTATTAATATTCAAATAAATAAAGATAATTTAGTTTTTAGAACTACTGATTCTTATCGATTAGCTCAAAAACTAATTACTTTAGATGATTCTTTTCAAGAAGATGTTAATATTATTGTTCCAACTAAAAATATGGTGGAACTTACTAAAATGTTAGATGAGGAAGAGGATGTTAATATTCATTTCTTTAATAA
>CAYJEL010000022.1:6821-13139 GCA_964369245.1 uncultured Muribaculaceae bacterium | reverse complement strand
ATTTTAAGGATTTTTAACAATTATATTAAAAATCCCAAAAACTCTTTACATTAACCAAGCTTTCACTTGTTTATAATACTACTGCAAATAAATTACCTGATCCTTTATTAACTAATTTAGATAATGTTTGTTGTAATTTATATCTAGCATTTTCCGGTGTTAATGATAGTTTTGCTTGTATACCTTCTTTTACAATGACATCTAAGCTGCGACCAAATATTTCACTTTTCCAAATGTTATTAGGATTAACATCATAGTCTTTCATTAAGTAATTGATTAATTCTTTACTTTGTAATTCGCTACCAATTATTGGTTCAAACGTTGATTCAACATCTACTCTTATCATGTGTATTGATGGTGCTACTGCTTTTAATTTGATTCCATATCTGCTACCTTGTCTAATTATTTCTGGATTGTCTAATTTCATGTCAGATAGTGTTGGATTTGCAACACCATACCCTGTCTGTTTAACCATTTTTAGGGCTGTTTTTATTTGATCATATTCTTGTTTAGCTTCATTATAGTCCTGAAATAATGAAAGTAAATCTGCACGTGATGAAACATCTATTCCAATTATATCTTTTAGAATTGTATTGTATAATTCATTTGGGGCATTTAATGTTACAGTAACTTCTCCGGTTGATGTGTTAACATCTGATAAATATGATTTACTTATATATTCACAGTTTAAAAAATGTCCTGTTATATATTCTATGTCTTTTAATTTTTCTACTTCTATAACACTTTCTTTAATTTTATCTATATAAATTTGTTTTAACCAATGTTGTGGTGATAGACAAGCTATCCATTCTGGCATTTTAATGTTTACTTCAACTACTGGGAATTCATATAAAGCTTCTTTTAAAATTGCATATAAGTCTCTTTCAGTCATATTTTCAATGCTAATTGGCATTACTGGTACTTGATATTCATTTCTTAATTCATCTGCTAATTTATCAGTTTCTGGTAGCATTGGATGTACTGAGTTTAATATTACAATAAATGGTTTTCCTATTTCTTTTAATTCGTTTATAACTCTTTGTTCTGCTTCAATATAACTTTTTCTATCTATTTCTCCAATTGAACCATCTGTAGTTACTACTATACCTATAGTAGAGTGATCTTTAATTACTTTTTCTGTTCCTATTTCTGCTGCTTCAATGAACGGTATCTCTTCATCATACCATGGAGTCTTAACTCTTCTTGGACCATTTTCATCTTCATATCCTTTTGCTTCTGGAATAACATATCCTACACAATCAATTAATTTAACACTTGCTTGGAAATCTTCTATTTTTATTTTTGCTGCATTACTTGGAACAAATTTTGGTTCTGTTGTCATGATAGTTTTTCCTTGAGCGGATTGAGGAATTTCATCTAAACATCGTTTCTTTTCATATTCATCTTCGATATTAGGAACTACTAAGTTTTCAATTACCTTTTTTATGAAAGTGGATTTACCTGTTCTTACGGCTCCTACTACTCCTAGGTATATTTCTCCACCTGTTCTTTCTGTAATACTTTTAATAATGTCTAATTTTTCCATTTTTAACCTACTTTCTTTCATTTAACTATATGTTTTTTATGTCTTAATATGAAAAAAAATAGCTTTAAGCTATTTAAAACATTTTCCCTATATCTTTTGGAACATTATCATTCACAACGGTTGAGATAATTTTATCTTCTTTTGTTTTATCTAATTCTTTTCCTGTCATTTTTCCTAGTTGTTGTATTACCTCTCTTAGGGTTGATTCGTCTTTTAAGTTAGCTTGTTGTAATTTTTGAGCTAACTGTAGAATTGTATCTTTTCCAACATTTGTTTTATTTTCTACTTTTTTAAAAAAGTTATCGGTAAATTTCATATATACACCTCAATATAATATATGTTTAATTATATTATTGGTTAAAAAAATCAACTTTTATAGTTGATTTTACATATCTTGTTCACCTTTATTTTTGAATTGAAGAACAATAGGTGTTCCTTCAAAATCAAATGATTCTCTTATTTTATTTTCTAAATATCTTTCATAAGAAAAGTGGATTAAACCTTTACTATTAACTTGGATGTTAAAAGTAGGTGGTTTGTTAGCTACTTGACTGCAGAAATATATTTTTAATCTTTTACCTTTATATGAAGGTGGATTGTGTAATTGATATGCATCTGTTATAACGTTATTTAATAAACTTGTTGGTATTTGACGCATACTGTTTTCATGACATTTTAATATTTGTGGTATTAATGTATGAATTCTTTTTTTGGTTAAAGCTGATAAGAATACAATAGGTGAGAAAGTCATAAATTGAAAATTAGCTTTAATATCTTTTGTAAATTTTTTCATACTAGCATCTTTATCTTCAATTGTATCCCATTTATTTACAACTATTACTACTGGTTTTCCTGCTGTAAGTGCATAACCTGCAATGTGTTTGTCGTGTTCTATAATACCTTCATTAGCATCTATTACAAGTAGGCAAACATCACTTCTGTCTATAGCTTTTAAGCTTCTAAGTAAACTATATTTTTCCACAGTTTCATATATTTTACCTTTTTTTCTCATTCCGGCAGTGTCTATTACTGTGAATTCTTGTCCGTGATAAGTAAATAGTGTATCTACTGCATCTCTTGTTGTACCTGCTACATCACTTACTATAACTCTTTCTTCATTTAATAAAGCATTTACTAGACTACTTTTTCCTACATTAGGTCGTCCAATTATACTGAATTTTAAAGTATCGTCTTCTTCTTCTTCAATTTCTCTAAAATCTTTTACCATTTCATCTAATAAGTCATAAATACCTTCGTTTTGTTCTGATGATATAAATTGGTAATTATCAAATCCTAATTCATAGAAATCATACATATTATCACGTGATAATTTTGAATCAATTTTGTTAACAGCTACTATTACTTTTTTCTTTGATTTAAGTAATAATTCTTTAACTACGTAATCATTTGACGTGATTCCTTCTTTTGCATCAACAACAAAAATTATTACGTCTGCTTCTTCAATTGCTATTTCTGCTTGAGCTTTTATTTCAGTATTAAATTTGTCTGTTCCGATATCAATACCACCGGTATCAATTAAATGGAATTTATAATTTTCATAGATTACACTTCCATATATTCTATCTCTAGTAATACCTGGAATATCTTCTATGATAGCTATTTTACTACCTACTAGTCTATTAAATAATGTGCTTTTACCAACGTTTGGTCTTCCAACTAAAGCTACTACTGGTTTTTTCATATATTCACCTTCTTTTCATATAAATCTTTTGTTTGATATATTAATTTAGCGTGTTCTAATAATTCTGACATTTGTTTATCTGATATTTCATTTATTATTTTAATATATATTTTATCATCAGCAACATAATAATTAAAATTTTTATTTTTTAAAGTGAAGTCATTTACTTCATATAAGAAATGAACATCTAGGATATTTATTTTAAACTCGTAATCATCAGTATCATAATAGTGATAATAATCTGTTTCTGTGTTAGTAATCTCAATGATTACTCCATAGTATTGATTTCTATATATATTAATTTCTAAAAAATAATTTAATTCGATATCATATCTTTTATTTATTTTTTTTATAATTGCTTTTATGTAATCTTCTAAAAAGTTTAAATTACAGTCTTTTCTCAAATATTTATTATTTGAATAAATAGTTATTTTGTCATCATTTATTAAAAATTTCATCATACCACCTATTTTAGTGTATGTGAAAGTGTCTAAATAGTCCTTTCAATTTTTTGATATACTTCATCACGTCCCATTTTTGTTACATTTGAGAACATAATAAATTCATCTCCAACTACTAGATCTAAGTCTTCTAAAATTAAATTTCTTTGTGTTTGTCTTTTTGTTATTCCTATTTTATCTACTTTTGTAGCTATGATAGTAACTGGTAATTTATGGTATTTAAGATAATTGTACATCATAATATCATCATTAGATAATTTATGTCTAAAATCTACTAACATAAAAACCTGTTTTAATCTATCTCTACATACTAAGTAATCTTCCATCATTAATCCGAATTTTTTTTGTTTAGTTTTATTTACTTTAGCATAACCATATCCAGGTGCATCGACTAAATAAAATTCTTCATTAACTAGATAAAAATTTATTGTTTGTGTTTTACCTGGTGTAGCTGATGTTCTTGCATAATTTTTTCTATTAATTATTGTATTTATAAAGCTACTTTTTCCTACATTTGATCTTCCAACTAATAAAAATTCTGATTTTTCATCGGTTGGATATTGGCTTCTTCTAACAGCCATTATTTCTAAATTCACTGAAGTAATTTTCATATAACCCCTCCAAAACTATTACATTATAACATTTTATAAATTAGATGTCAAAGATGTGTTTTTTATAATAGTTTCCTATTCTTTAAATTTGTATTATTTAATTATAAAGATAAATTTAATTAATTTTATTTATCTTTCTTATTTTTTCTTCTGTATTGATAAAATCTTTTACTGTATGAATTTCTTTTCCTATATTTTGTTCACAGTTTTCTTTTAATATTTTTATAAAAGTATCTACAGGTAAAACACCATATCTCACTAAATGTGCGATTTCATTAATCATTGAATTATAGTTTTTATATTCTTCTTCTAAGTTTTCGAATCTATATATACCTATTCTTGATAATATGTATTTGGCAAAATATGATCTATTTTGTTTAAAAATACTATATTCAATATTTTGTCTATCATATATTGCTTTTTTAACTTTAGTTTCAAATGAATCTTCATCTACATATTCAAATCTATCAACATCTATATTATGAATACTGTTGTTTGTTATAACAAAGTTTCCTGGTGTTAAATCATACATTTCTATATTTAATTCACTTATTTTTTTTATTGAACTATCAAATTCATTTATAAAATTATTTAATTTATTAAAATCCATTTCTCTGTGTTTATATTCCATTGTTTCGCCTTCAATGTAATCTTTGTAATAACCTATTATTTTATTTTTTTTATCTCTTTTAATTTGTAAAGGCATTGAAAAATTCTTTATTTTTAATCCTTCACTAGGTACTATAAAAATATGGTCATCTATTTTTTCATGCAGTCTTTTAAAAACTATATTTTTGTCATCTGTTCTAAATATAGTTCCTTCTGTATTTCTTCCAATAAAACTGTTTGATATTTTTAATTTTGTGTAGTCCATAATATCCCTCTTTGAAGAAAAACTATACCATAACTTTTGTTTTTTGTCAAAATAAAATGGTGTATTAGATTGTTTGGATTTTAATACTTTTCTATATCAAAATCTATATAATATGATTTAGTATGATTCTCATCTATTAATAAGTCAACTGTTTTATTTTCTTCTAATTGATTGTAATCACCTTGAAATTTTCTTTGTAATCTTAATATGTTTCCATTTTTATCTGTATATTCAACTACAATATAATCATATCTTTTATTTGAATATAGATTACCTTTTCTTTCTATAGTATATGGTAATTTTTTATATAGTTTTCCTATTGCAAATAAATCATTAGCTAAATAAGCTGCTGATGGTTTTTCTTTTTGGGTATATGGTAAAATTATAATTATAATAATTGGTATTAGCATTAATGGCCCAACAACTGGTTTTATATCAATTTGTGCTACACAGTCATTATGATTGTTTTCATCATAATATATTTTAGTAGTTTCTGGGTATTCATTTTTATTATTTATGATTGTACAGTAGTAATTTTTTTCTTCTAGGCTATAATTATATGTTATATAACAATCATTTTCGTATTTACATATTTCCTCTTTAATTCCTATTACAAAATTTTCATATTTACTTCTTTGATACATAGCATTTAATGCTCCTAAATTTATTATATTTAGTAGGATTAAAATTAATACAGCTATAATTAAAGAAGTTATTCTAGTATTTTGTTTTTTATATCTCATACAATCACCACATTTATTATATCATTAATATAAAAAAAATTCACAGTATTGTGAATTAATTATAAAGTAGCTAATGTTCCTATTCCTAATGGTAAACCTGCTATATACCAAATTATTAATATAATTAGCCAAAATATTACCATTGTTGTTAATATAGGAAAGATTAGTTTATATGTTCCAAATAGTGTTATTTTATTCATTGATTGATTTTGTTGTTGTACAAATCCTAACATCATTGGGAAAAATAAGAATGCTGGTGTTAGTATTTTACCAACAGAATCTGCTGCTTTAAATACAAATTGTGCAAATTCTGGAGTTAAGTTACCTCTCATAAATAAAGGTATTAACAAAGGTGAAATAATAACCCATTTTTCAATTGAA
>CAYJEL010000022.1:0-6811 GCA_964369245.1 uncultured Muribaculaceae bacterium | reverse complement strand
TCCTGTTATATTAAAAGCTGTAAGAACTGATAGTAACTCATTGGCTACTACTGTTCCTATATTGGTCCAAGTTATTACATATATTAAAATTGAAGATACGAACATTAACATAAATAGATATCCAATATTATTAAAAAGTTTAGTAAATCCCCAAGCATAATCTAAATTATTTTTAAAGTTTTTACTAGTTCTACCATAAACATAACCAACTATAGATGAAATAGTAAGTACTATAAACATAAATGAAGCATTAAAAGGAGAATTGGAACTAAATAATTTATTTACTATAATATTACTTGAATTATCTAGTAATATTCCTGAAATTAGTCCTGCTAATAATAATCCTAATAAAATTATTAAGGTTCCTATACTAATATATAATGATTTTTTTGAAATTTTTAAATCATCTTGATAGTTTTCTGTTTTAACAACTTTTTTTGTTAAGTTTTTTTCTATTAAGAATGTTAATAGGAATGTTATTATAACACAGCTAGCTATCGATATATAAAATGTTGAATATAAATCAAATCTATAATTAGGATCTATATCTATTGATGCTGCTAATTGAGTTAAATATCCTAGTGAAAAGTCTTCAAAGTTATAAAATATTCCTGTTCCATAACCTAATGTTACTCCTATAAATACTGTTAATATTCCTAAAATAGGACTTTTATTTAAGTAATTGTATAGTACTCCAACGAGTGGAAATAGTATTAAATAACTGTAATCTCCTATTATTGTGGATATTACTGATATAAATATTACTACTGCTGTTATAATTGGTGATTTAACTTTTTTCAGTGGTGTGAATATATGTTTTAATAAACCACTTGAATATAGTACACCAATGCTTAATAGTGCAAATATTAAATTTACTAATGGTTGGGTTAATACAAAATTATCTGTAATATTAGTAAAGAAATTAATAAATCCTTCTTTTGAAAATATGTTATTAACTACAACCACTGATGTTTCTAAATTATCTTCTATCACACTTGTTTGGTTACTGCTGTAACCTAGTTGTGATAATACAAAACTCGCAATCATTACTACAAATGTTATTGCTAACATTGTTATTAATGGCGAAATCTTTTTTTTCATAAATTCCTCCTAAAGTTTAATAACTTTTTTTAATTTTTTATTGAACTCTATTCTTGGTATCAAAACTATATGTTTACAGTTTAAACATTTAATTTTAATATCAGCTCCTAATCTTACAATTTCCCATTCGTTAGTTTTACAAGCATGTTCTTTTTTCATTGCAACTATGCTATTTAATTTATATTCTTTATCCATTGTGAACCACCAACTGTTCATAAGGTATTTCAATATTATTTTTATCTAATTGTTCTTTTAAGGTTTTATTAATTAATCTATTTACTTCAAATTGTGTTCCATTTTTAACTTCAGCTACAATTCTATATTCTAAAAATGAGTCATTAATTTTTTCTATGCCTAAATAATCAATATCTTTTTTTAATTCTTTAATTTCTTCATTCATTTTAAGACAATATGCTTTTAAAACTTTTTCTACCTTTTTTTGGTCTTCATTGAATGAAACTTTAACATCAACAATTACATTTATATTTTCTATACTGTGATTTATAACTTGTGTTATGCTACCATTATTAATTATTAAGACATCTCCTGAATAAGCTTTTATTCTAGTATTTCTCATCCCAACATCAATAATTTCTCCTTTGAAGTTATTAATTGTTACCCAATCACCTATATTATATGTATCATCTAAAACTAGTCCTGCTCCAGCTATAAAGTCTTCTAATATATCTTTTACTGCTAACCCTGCAACTACTCCAACAACTCCTAGTGAAGCTATTAGTGTTGTTGTATTGTAACCAAAAATTTCTAAAATAACTAGAATATCTATTACTATCATTGAAAATCTAACTATATTTAAAATGAAATTTTTAAGAGTATCTTGTTTTTTTGTTTTTTTTAGTTTTAAAATTTTATTAGTAGTTCTTTTAATTAAATAATATAGTATTACTGTGGAAAATATTACTATTGTACTTATGATTAATTGTTCTATTAAAGTTGTGTTCATATTAATCTCCTTTTACGTTGATTATTTCTAGAATTCTGTTTAAATCTGCTACATTAGAAAAATATATTTCTAATTTTTTTTCTTTTACTTTTACTTTTGAGTCTAATTTTTCTTTTAATAAATCTTCTACATATTTAAATTCATTGTTTTTTTCTTTTTTATTTATTTTAACTTTTCTTGCGTATTTATCATCTGTTATATTTTCAACACTGTGAACTGGTAATTTGTGTTCTACTATTTCGGTTGCTAATGTTAAGATTTTTGAATCATCTTCTAATTTACTTAGTACTCTGGCATGAGACATTGTTAATTTATTTTCTAAAAGCATTTTTTGTACTTCTTTTGGAAGTCTTAATAATCCTATCATATTAGTAACATGACTTCTACTTTTTGATAATTTTTTCCCTAGTTCATCATGAGTAATATTAAGTTTATCTACCATATTTTTATAAGCTAGTGCTTCTTCAATTGGATTTAAATTTTCTCTTTGTAAATTTTCAAGGACGGCTATTTCCATCATATTTTCATCTGAGAAATTTCTGATAACAGCTGGTATTTTATCTAGTCCAGCTAATTTAGAAGCTCTATATCTTCTTTCTCCTGCTATTATTTCATAACCTTTAACGCTTTTTTTAATAATAATTGGTTGAAAGACACCGTGTTTTTTTATTGATTCTGATAATTCTTGTAACGCTGTTTGATCGAATAATTTTCTTGGTTGATAAGGGTTTGGTCTTAATTCATTTATATCTATTTCTATAATTTCTTCTTTTTTAACATTTTCATAAACTTGTTGTTCGAAATTATTTAAATCTAGATTTTCACTATTGAATAATGATTCTAATCCTCTTCCAAGTGCTCTTTTTTTAGTTTCCATTTTTTTCAATCACCTCTTTAGCTAGGTTAAGGTAAGCTATTGTTCCTCTATTTTTTGGATCATAAGCTAGTATTGGTTTACCATGACTTGGTGCCTCTGATAATCTAATTAATCTAGGTATAATTGTGTCATATACTTTTTCTTTGAAGTATGTTTTTATTTCTTCTACAACTTCTAATCCTAAAATTGTTCTACTATCTAACATTGTTAGTAAAACTCCTTCGATATCTAATTCTGGATTTAATGTTTTTTGAGCCATTAAAATTGATTGTAATAATTGTGTGATACCTTCTAAAGCAAAGAATTCACATTGTACTGGAATCATTACTGAATTAGCTGCTGTAAGTGCATTTGTTGTTAAAATTCCTAATGAAGGTGGACAATCTATAATTATATAATCGTATTTTTCCTTGGCTATATCTAAATATTTTTTTAATTGTTTTGACTTATCAAATTCTGGTTCTATTCTACTTTTTTCCATTAATTCAATATCAACCCCAGCTAAGTTTATTGAAGCTGGTACTATGTGTAAATTTTTAAATTTTGTTTTTATAATAGTTTCTTCTAATGTAGCTGTATCTACAAGTAAGTCATAAATACTTTTTTCATGACCACTTTTTGCAATTCCTACACCTGTAGTACTATTTCCTTGACTATCTAAATCTATTAATAAAACTTTTTTTCCTAAAACTCCTAGAGAAGCAGACAAGTTAATACTTGTTGTTGTTTTTCCTACTCCACCTTTTTGATTTACTAAAGCTATAACTTTTCCCATAACATCACCATTTTTCTACAATTACTATTTTACCATAAATTAGGTAAATATGATATATTTTTTAGTAAAATATAAAAATAAGAATAAATATTTATTCTTATTTTACGTTTATTTATTTTAAATTTCCTAGGTAATGAGCTGTTCTTACCATTTGATATGAATAACTCATTTCGTTGTCATACCAAGCTACAACTTTAACTAATTGTTTGTTATCAACTTCTAATACGTCTGTTAATAATCCATCAATAAGTGAGCCACAACTTCTTCCTATAATATCACTTGAAACAATTGGGTCTTCTGTATATTCTAATGTTTCATTGGTATTATTTTTAAATAGGTTGTTAATTTCTTCTTTTGTTGTATTTTTACCTAGTTCTAAAGTTAAATCAACTACTGAACCTGTTGGTGTTGGTACTCTTAAAGCACTTCCATCTAATTTTCCATTTAATTCTGGAATAACTAATCCTAAAGCTTTGGCTGCACCTGTTGAAGACGGAACTATATTAATAGCACCTGCTCTTCCTCTTCTTGCTTTAATTCCTTTTTTATGAGCTACATCTAGTATTGTTTGATCATTTGTATATCCATGAACTGTAGTCATATAACCTTTATTAATACCAAATTCTTTATTTAAAACATCAACTACTGGAGCTAAGCAGTTTGTTGTACATGAAGCTGCTGATATGATTTCATCTTCATTTGTTAATATATTATGATTAACATTATAAACTATTGTTTTCATATTTTTTCCTGGAGCTGAAATAATTACTTTTTTAGCTCCAGCATTAATATGTGCTTTGGCTTTTTCAGAATCAGTGAATTTACCTGTACATTCAAATACTTGATCAATACCTAGTTCTTTCCACGGTAAGTTTGATGGGTCCATTTCACTGTATATTTTTATTTTTCTATCACCAATAATAATATTATTTTCATCATGTGAAATTTCATTAATTCTATAATTTCTATGGTTAGTATCATATTTTAATAAATATGCTAATTGTTCTGCATCTGTTAAATCGTTAATTGCTACTACTTCAAAATCTGGATGACTTTCCATTATTCTTGTTACTAATCTTCCTATTCTTCCGAAACCGTTTATTGCTACTTTAATCATTGTTATTCTTCCTCTCTGTAAACACTTCTACCTATAAATTCTCTTAGTACTGATTCTCTTGGTACTTCGTCACTTGGGATTGGTAAAAAGTTTCTTAATAAATTAATTAATCTTATTGCTTCTGGATACATTTCATCATTTTCATCTACTGAAAATAGTAATGGTTCGGCATAAGTTTTTAATACTCCTATTTCATATAATAAAGCTGAGTTAAATATTACATCGCATTGATTTTGGTAAGGGAATACATATTGTTGTTCTCCTTCTGAAATATTTATCCAGTTATTTAATGTTTCGGTTGCTGTATAATTTCTATATTTATTATCTCTAATAATTCTTCTTAGTTTTCTTGTGTCTGTTGTATGAATATGGTTGTGATTATCTATATTCAATTGAGTTAATGGACTAATATATACTTTAAATTTATTTTTTGGTTCTATAGCTAGTGTAAGTTCTTCATTTAATGCATGTAATCCTTCAACTAGTATAATATCTTTTTCTTTTAGCTGTAAGTATTTCTTTTTATATTCTCTTTCACCAATCATAAAGTTATATTCCGGTAGTAATACTTTTTCTCCATCTAGTAATTTTAATAAATGTTTATTAAATAAGTCTGTATCTACAGCTCGTAATGATTCAAAGTCTTTTTCTCCATTTGCTTTTAGTGGTGTATCTGTTCTATTATAAAAGTAATCATCTATTGAAATACTATGTGTTTTATATCCTTTAGCTTGAAGATAGATTGCTAATTTCATTGTAGTTGTTGTTTTACCGCTACTAGATGGACCAGCTAACAGGATGATTTTAATATTTTTTTTGTCTTCTATTTTATCAGCTATATCTTTTAATTGTGAATTATAATATGCTTCTGATAATTGTATTATATTATTATATTTTCCTGTACCTACAATTTCATTTAAATCAGAAATATTTGATATTCCTATTTTTCTACACATTTCTGTATATTTAAGAAAGTTATCAAATAGTTTATCGTGTTTTTTATAGTTTGCTGTTGTTGCTGGATTATGTATTGTTGGATAAGTTAATACAAAACCTTTTTCTGAAATGTATGTTAATTTAAAATCATCTAAATATTTAGTACTAGTTGGTAATTCACTAAAGAAATAGTCATAAACATCATCTAATCTATAAAGTGTTATTAAGGAATTACTAATATATTTAAGTAAATTAACTTTATCATCTTGTTTTTTAGATTTGAAAAAATGGATAGCATCTATTCGGGAAACGCTTAAACTAACAAAATCGTAATCTTCTTTTACCATTTCTTTCATTTTTTTCTCAATTGTTTTTATTATATCTTCTGTAATTGGTTTATCTATTTCACAATAAACTCCACTTGATACTGAATTTTCTATTGTTATATTAGTGTTTTGTCCTAATAATTTGTTAATAGCAACTATTAGTAAAAATCTTAATCCACTAGCATATATTTCATTTCCTACTATACAACTTCTATCATAAAAATCTATATTACATTTTTTATCTATTTCTTTTGATAAATTTTTAATTTCATTATTAACTTTTGCAGCTATTATAGGGAAATTAAAGTTGTGTTGGTAATTTTTTGCTAAATCAACTAAACTAATACCTGTTTGAAATTCTTTGGCTGGTTCATTCCTAAACTTAATTTTTACTCTTTTTTCCATTAGTCACTCTCCTATTACTATATAAGTATATCAAAATTTTTATTAAAAGTCATTTTTTTTATTGTATTTTACTATTGTTTTACTTTTTAAATTTTGTCGTATTATTTTATGAATATAATTTTAATTTATGACTAATATATTTCTAGGAGGGGATTATATTGTTGATACCAACTGTAATTGAAAAAAATAATAATTATGAAAGGGCTTATGATATATATTCTAGATTACTTAAAGATAGGATTGTTATGTTAACTGGGGAAATTAATGATGAAGTAGCTAATATTGTTGTGGCTCAGCTTTTATATTTAGA
>CAYJEL010000021.1:10618-13450 GCA_964369245.1 uncultured Muribaculaceae bacterium | reverse complement strand
TTTTAAACACTACATCATTTGTTAAAAAATATTTAATCATAATTTATCCTCCTACTTGTTATATAGGATAAAAATTAAACTTTTCCTTTTAATAACAAAAAAAATAGTTATATAAATAACTATTTTACGAACGGTAGTATTGCAATAAAACGAGATTTTTTAACTGCATTAGCTACAACTCTTTGGTGTTTAGCACAAGTACCAGTAACTCTTCTTGGTAAGATTTTAGCTTTATCTTGACTAACAAATCTTTTCATTGTTTCAAAATCCATTGGATTTAATTCTTTACCAGCACATAATTGACAAACTTTTTTCTTTTTTCTATAAAATTCAGCCATGTTTATCCTCCTAATCTAAAAAATTATCGTCGATAGATACACTATCTCCAAATTCTGCGAAAGGATTATCATCAACATTAACTGGAGCTGAATAACTTGGACCAGAATCATTTGATCTAGTTTGACCTTGTGATTTTGATTCTAAGAAAGATACACTCTCAGCAGCTACTTCAGTAGTATATCTAGTATTTCCATCTTTATCAGTGAAACTACCAGTTTGAATTCTACCTTCAACAGCAACTAAGCTTCCTTTATTCAAATAATTACAAACATTCTCTGCTTGTTTTCTCCATACAACAACATTAATGAAATCTGTTTCTCTTTCACCACTTGCATTTGTAAAAGTACGATTAACTGCAACCGAAAATCTAGTATAAGGTAAATTAGAACCTGTATATCTTAATTCTGGTTTAGTTGTTAATCTCCCAACTAATAATACTTTATTCATTCTATACCTCTTCCTAGTCTTCTAATTTTGTAATTAATTGACGGATAATATCTTGAGTATTTTTAGCTTGACGGTCAAATTCTTTAATAGCTTCATCGTTAGATGCTTCAATAACTAAAGTGAAATAAAATCCAGATTTGAATTTTTTAATTTCATAAGCTAATTCTCTTTGACCAACAGTTTTTTCTTCTAATATTTTAGCACCATTATCAGTTAATACTTTAGAGAATTTAGCTACTACAGCTTTAACATCCTCTTCTCCTAATGTTGGTCTAACTATAAATATAATTTCATATTTACGCATTTTTCCACCTCCTTATGGTCTATTGGCTTTCTAAAAAGCAAGGAGTAAATTTCTTCACTCGTTATAGATTATAACAAAAAAAAAGAAAAATTACAATATATATTACAATTTTTCCTACTTAAATCAACACATAAAATTTAGTAATTATTATAATAAACGATATAATGACCAAATTCTTTGGTACTATAATTATATTGTTTTAAAATTTCATTAATTTCATTACCCTTCGTCACTATATAACCAGCACTCAAATCAACAACACCCGTGTTATAAATATGAGTAGTAGTAATTCCTTTTACAACCTCTTCGCTATAATCATAAGGATTAGTTTTTAAAAGTAAATTAGAATAAATAGCCCTACCTTCAACATAAAATAATTCCTCATTTAAAGTAAGTGAATATTCCAAAGCCTCATTAAAATCAGTATAAAATAAATCATAATCATTTGTCCTAGTTGTAAAAGAGTTAAAAAAGAAAATACCAAATAAAATAAAATTAATTATAAATAAAGAAATTATTGGAACAATTAATTGTTTTCTTAATTTAAATATCTTATAAACACCTATAAAGACAAAATAAACAACTGGAAACATAATAGCATTTCCTTTATTAATATTTGGTTGAACTATTAATAATTGACATATTAAACTACTTAAAAACCAAATAAATATTAAAATATTTAAATCATATTCCTTATTAATTATTTTAGCTTTAGCTATTTTAAAACATTCATAAATACCAATCATAAAAAATGGAATTGCCATATAATAAATAGTTCCAAATTCATAAGATGCATTGTATGTTAATAAATCACCAAATACCCATACATTATCAAAACTAATTATCGATAATAACATATATAAATTAATAAAGACATTATTTAAAGATATCTCACTACCACGATATGATGTCATTTCTGGAATTGTTATAAACCAATTTATTTCTGGAATAAAACCACTATTTACTAAAATCATCAACACCAAAGGTATAGCAAGTAAAAAAATCGGAATACCAAAACCAACTATTTTTTTAAAACTTACCTTTTTAATATACAATAAATATCCACATATCATCATTAAATACAAAGGTACTGTAATAAATGAAAGCGCATAAGTATATAAAGTTAAACCAAAAAATATTCCTGGTAATATCAATGATTTATTTTTAGTTATACTGTTATGAAGTAAAAAAGAAGAAATAGTTAAAAAACCAACCATCATATTACAATCAAGTCCAAATCTTGATTGCATTATAAAATAAGGATTAATAGCTAATAAAAACAAAAATAAAACCTTCTGCTTTTTATCTTTTAAAAATAAAAAACCACATACCATCAATACAATTTTTAATATTACTCCTGGTGTTCTTATTAGAAATAAACTAAATTCAAAAATATTAAGTAAAAACGATACCAAATATCCCATCATAACACTTTGACCACCACCAAAGTTTATAAAATAAACTGGATATTGATTTAAATACCTATCAACACCTTCAGTACTTAAAGAATAAGCATCATAAGCCATTCCTGCCTCATCAATATGAATACCTCCAGGAGTAGAATCTAAATTATAAAAAGAAGTAAATAAAATAATAACAAATAATAAAATAACAATTAATTTATAATATTTTTCAAAGTTAAAATTTATACTAATCAATTTAATTTTTTTATTAAATAATAACAATAAAACAAATAATAAACTAAGAATACTAAAAACAGCCATAACATCCCTACCTTTTAA
>CAYJEL010000021.1:0-10518 GCA_964369245.1 uncultured Muribaculaceae bacterium | reverse complement strand
TAAACTCTATCAAATAAATACTCAATAATTAAACCACCACTATATTCAATAGCAGTAATAGAAATAGATAAAACTAAAAACAAAACAATAAATCTAAACAAACCTTTTTTTATCTTAATTCTATTATTAATAAAAACTGTAAATACAATTCCAAATCCATAAACAATAGCCCAAGGCCCATTCAAAAAACCACTATCATAATCAATACCTTTAATTAAAGAATATATAGTTTCAACAAAATACCCTATAATAGAAAATATCATAAAATAATTTAAATACTTCTTCATACAAACCTCACTACTAAATGTAATACAATTATACTACATAAACTTAGTATGTGCAATTTAATATAAAATAAGACAATTAAAAAAAGAAATCGCTTTCTTTTTTACACATTAAATCTAAAATAACAAATATCTCCATCTTGCATAATATATTCTTTACCTTCAAGACGAGTACGTCCAGCTTCTTTAACAGCCTTCTCACTACCATGTTCTTCTAAATCTTCATAACTCATAACTTCAGCTCTAATAAAACCTTTTTCAAAATCAGTATGAATAACACCTGCACATTGAGGCGCTTTCATTCCTTTTTTAAAAGTCCATGCTCTAACTTCTTCTACCCCTGCTGTAAAATAAGTTCTTAAATCAAGTAACGAATAAGTAGCTTTAATTAATTTATCTAAACCACTTTCTTCAATTCCTAAATCATTTAAAAATTCTAATTTCTCATCATTTTCTAAATCACTTAATTCTTCTTCAATTTTCGCACATGCAGTTATAACTCTAGCACCTTCACCAGAAGCATAACCTTCAACTTTTAAAACATACTCATTACCATCAATTAAATCCTCTTCACAAACATTAGCCACGTAAATAATAGGTTTACTAGTTAATAAATTAAATGATTTAATCATTAAAGACTCTTCCTCATCTAATTCCATTCTTCTAACTGGTAAGTTTTGTTCTAAATCATGTTTAATTCTTAATAATAACTCATTTTCTTTTAAAGCCTCTTTATCATTAGATTTTAATTTTTTAGAAACTCTCATTAATCTACTATCAACTAATTCCAAATCAGCTAAAATTAACTCAACATTAATAATCTCAATATCCCTTATTGGATCAACATTATCAAGAACATGAATAATGTTTTTATCCTCAAAACATCTTACTACCTCTACAATAGCATCTACTTCTCTAATATGCGATAAAAACTTATTACCTAAACCTTCACCAGAAGCCGCCCCTTTAACAAGACCAGCAATATCAGTAAATTCAAATGTTGTTGGAATTAAACTTTTAGTTTGATATAATTCATTTAAAAAATTAAGTCTTTTATCCGGTACAGTTACTACCCCAACATTTGGTTCAATAGTAGCAAACGGATAATTAGCCGCCAAAATATGTTTTTTTGTAATTGCATTAAATAATGTTGATTTACCTACATTTGGTAAACCAACTATTCCTGCTGTTAAACTCATATAAAATCACCTACATAAGTATACCACTTTAATATAAATTAAACAATGAATTTAATAAAAAAATATGATATAATTAAAACGGTGAGAAAAATGAATTATATGAAATTAGCTAATGAAGAAGCAGAAAAAAATTTAAAAACAAAATTTAAAGAAGGTGGTCCTTTTGGAGCAGTTATTATAAAAGATAACGAAATAATAGCTCAGGCTCATAATCAAGTTTTAAAAAACAATGACCCAACAGCCCATGCTGAAATAAATGCCATCAGACAAGCATGTCAAAAATTAAATACCCATAACCTAGAAGGATGTATAATCTATTCTAATTGTGAACCATGCCCTATGTGCATGAGCGCAATTATCTGGGCTAATATCAAAGAAGTATATTATGGCAACACAAAAAAAGATGCTGCTGACATTGGATTTAGAGATGACTTTATTTACGACTTTTTTAAAGGAAATAATAAAGACATGACTATCAAACAAATAAATAAAGAAGATACCATAAAATTATTTGAACAATTTAAAGATAACAAAAATTTATACTAAGTACCAAAAGTACTTATTTTTTTTGTAAAAAAATACATAATAACATTAGGTGATTTCATGTTAAACTATACAAACAAAGGAAAAATTAAAAAAATAGAAACTAAATATGGTAAAAGTACTGATATTGTTTTTAAAGATTTAACCATCAACGAAACAAAAGTAACCCTAGTATTTTTAGAAAGTACCGCTAGTGATGATAAAATAAGTAACTTTATTGGAAAAAGTTTAACCTATGATATCAAAAATAAAACCATAAATATTTTTAAAAATATCTATAAAACACTAGAAAATACAGTTCCCAATAGTAAAGTAAAACCCGTAAATAATTACGACCAACTATTTTACTTTATCTCAAGTGGATTTACAGTAATATTAATAGATGGTGAAACAAAAGCAATCGGCATTGAAACAAAAAATATCCTAGACAGATCAGTTGCCATAACAACCTCAGAACCAACACTAAAAGGACCGAAAGATTCATTTACAGAAAATTTTATTGTAAATATTGGATTAATAAGAAAAAGAATCAAAGACCAAAACCTATGGGTTCAAGATAATTTAGTTGGTAAAAGAACCAAAACTAAAGTAGCCTTAGTTTATATAAATGGTATAGCCTCTAAAAAAAACATCAAATTTTTACAAAATAAAATCAAAAATATCAAAGTTGATGGAATTTTAGATTCAAGTTATATTAAAGAATTACTAAGCGGTAAACAAAAATCAATCTTTCCCAGAGCAATTTATACCGAAAGACCAGACTTAGTATGTAATTCATTATTAAATGGTAAAATAGCCATTATAGTTGAAAATAGTCCCTACGCTTTAATCTTACCTGGTGTCTTCACAGACTTTTTCACTTCACCAGAAGATTTATATTTAAAACCAGTATCAGCAACATTTAATAGAATCTTAAGATATATAGCATTTACAATAGCCATATTGGTTCCCGCTTTATATATAGCAGTCTCCACTTTTGACTTACAAATAGTCCCCAACACCCTATTAATATCATTCTCCATTCAAAAAGAAAGTGTCCCTTTCCCAACTTTAATAGAAATTTTAATTCTAATTATTGCCTATGAAATATTAAAAGAAGCTGATACCAGAAAACCCCAATTTATGGGTGCATCAATCAGTATTGTTGGAGCATTAATACTAGGAGAAGCAGCAGTATCAGCCGGTATTATTTCACCAATAGTTGTTATAGTCATATCAATATCAGCCGTAGCAGGAATGGCATTTAGTAACCCTGATGTTATAAGTGCTATTAGAATATGGCGCATATACTTTATGCTAGCAGCATCAATATTCGGACTAATAGGAATAGTTTTAATGCTAATAATATTTGTAACAAGATTAGCCAGCTTAAATGTTGTTGGATACTCATACCTAAGTCCAATAGCCCCAATGAACTTTTACGATATTAGTAATAATATTTTTAGAAAAAACCAAAACAAAATGAAAAAAAGAACTACCTATCTAACACAAAATACTAAAAGGATGGATTAATATGAAAATAATAATTTTAACAACACTTTTATTTACTCTAACCGGATGTTGGAACTACAACGAATTAAATGATATAGCCATAACTACCGGTTTAGCAATTGACAAAACAGAAACAGGATACGAAGCTACTGTTTTAATAGCCAATTCAAAAAAAGGATCAGATAGTGGTAGTATTGATTCCCAAGCCGTATCGTTTTCTGATACCGGCGAAACAATATATGAAGCCGTTAAAAACGTTGGTTTATCAGTATCCAAACAATTATACTTTGGTCATTTAGAACTACTAGTTTTATCAGAAGAAATTGCTTCCCTAGGCACAGAAGAAGTCATTGATTTTTTATTTCGATATCCTCAAGTTAGAAATGATTTTTTACTAGTAGTAGCCAAAGGCGATAAAGCCGGAAAGATATTTGAAATAACAACATCATTAGAAACTTTTCCCTCACAAAATATATCAAAAAACTTACTTACAACAAACGAATCAAGTGCTATAACATATAACGTAAACTTAAATAACTATGTAACTATACTTACCGATGAAGGAATAAGCCCCGTATTACCATCAGTTGAAATAATTGGTGAAGAAATAAAAAATGACACCCAAGAAACAGATAATGAAATAAAACCGAATACATATTTAAAACTAGGAACACTTGCTATATTTAAAAAAGATAAATTTATAACCTACTCAACACCAGAACAAAGTAAAGGTATTAGTATAATTAACAATCAAGTAGAAACCCTAGTTGTAACAACCGATTGCGAAAATGGTAAAACAGCCAGTGAAGTAACCCAATCAGAAACCAAATATGAAATTAAAGACAACAAAATAACTCTAACAACAGAAATGATTGGAACCCTACAAGAAACATCCTGTGAACTAGATATAAATGACAGTAAAACAATAGAAGAAATAGAAAATCAAACAAAAGAAGAATTAATCATATTTATGGAAGATGCCATCAACTTAGCTAAAGAAAATAAAACAGATATCTTCGGTTTTGGTCAATATCTATTTAGAAATAATTATAACTACTATAAAGAAATAGAAACTATTTGGGATGAAGAAATATTTCTAAATTATGAAATAGAAATAAAATTAAACTTAGATTTAAAATCTAAGGGTAATGCTAATAACTTAATCGAGGTGAGAGAGTGAGAGTAGCTAAAAACGAACTTATCTTTTTAGTATCAACACTAATAAGAGGATTTTTCTTTGGACCAACAATTTATATTCTATTTAAAATAGCCAAAAATAACGCTTATTTAAGCATTATCCTAGCTTTAATATTAAGTATCATACCATTATTTATTTACTATAAACTACAAAACATTAACCCTAAAAAAAATATCATCGAAACAATAAACGATAATTTTAAATTAGGTAAATTTATAAACATAATACTAATATTATTTATCCTATTCTTTGGAAGCTTAGTTTTATGGAATATAATAAACTTTATTCGCTCATTATTTTTATATCAAACGCCATTATTTTTTATAAGCTTAATAGTAATTATACCAGTAATCATTTTAGCTCAAAAAGGTATTCAAACCATATCTAGATCAAGTGTAATTTATTTTATAATTAATATATTTCTATTTTTATTAGCCGTATTCTCACTATCTGGAGAAATAAAACTAGATTACTTAATGCCAATGGAAATAACTACATTCAAAGAAATACTACACGCATCACTAATCTGTATAGCTTATACTTGCTTACCAATGTTTTTACTATTAATAGTTCCTAAAAATAATATAACATCAAATAAAAAATTAACAAAATCACTATCCATAATGTACATAATATCTTATACATCACTATTTATTGTAATATTTTATTGCACAACCGTTTTAGGTTCTAATATGAGTGAATTATACCAATACCCCGAATACCACATTTTAAAAACAATTAGTATTGGAAACTTCTTTAGAAGAGTCGAAGGCGTAATAGTTCTACAATGGTTATTTGATGGAATATTATTATTATCATTTATTATATACTTCGCTATAACCGCTTTAAAAAATATAAAAATAATAAAGAAAAAAGAACTATCTTCCATAATATGTTCTTTAATAATATTTTACTTAGCTAATTATATTTTCAATAACAATACCCAAGCTAAAGAATACTTACTTACAACCCAACCAATTATAAACTATATTTTCTTACTAATAATACCAACAATAATACTAATTATTCTCCTAATAAAAAAGAAACGAAAAACCCTAAAATAAATAAAATAATACCTATAACAAGTTCAATAAAAGAACTTGTTTTTTGTAGACAATTAATTAATAAATAAATTATAGAAAAAACACTAAAACCCAAAACCATACTATAAGTTATATCTTTATATTTATTAAACAATATATATACTAACTTAGATAATAACAAAATACTAACTCCCATACTAACAATAAAAGGTAACAAAGATAAAATATCAAAACTACTTAAAAGTAATATATACTTATCATAAACACCCAAAATCATCATAACAGCAGTACCACTTATACCAGGAATAATCATACATAAAGCATCAATAAAACCTAAAAAAATATTAAAAAATAAATTATTCCCTTCAATATAAAACAACTGACTACTAACTAACTTAAGTAAAAAAACAAAAACAAAAGAAATAATAAAAACCAAGTAATTCAACTTGTTTATACACTTCTTGACACCAAATAAACCACCAACAATTAAACCAATAAAAAGTAACATAATAATTAAATAATAACTATTTAGTAAATAAACTATCAAATTACTAGTTAAAATAATAGATAATAAAACCCCAATTCCTAACTTAAATAAAAAGAAAAAATTTTCTTTTTTAAATAAATTATTTAAACAACCAATAGCCTTTTCATAAACACCAAACGAAATAGCAATTAAAGCCCCACTAACCCCAGGAATAATCTTACCCAAACCAATTAAAAAACCTTTTAAAATTAACATAAATTCCTCCAAAAAAAAAGTAAATTACTTTACTTAATCTTATGAAATTAAAAACTAATTATTAAAATAATCAATCTTCATATTTTTCTTAATCTCATTCATTTTATTACAAGCATATAAAGAAGCTTTATTAGTTCCATCTTCTAATATTTTTAAAGCATCTGAATTACTATAACTACTTCTTCTTTCTTGAATCGGTTTTAAAAACTCCATCATTTTTTCTGTTAAATCATCTTTACAACTAACACAACCCATAGCTCCTTTTTTACAATTAGAACATACAGTCTCATAATCCTTATTAACCAACTTGTGATAATAATAAACCATACAAACTAAAGGATCAGCTGGATCATTTTTACCTAACTTATTAGGATCAGTAACCGCACTTCTAATTTTTTTCTTAACAGTTTCATAATCATCAACTAAATAAATACAATTACCTAAAGATTTACCCATTTTTTCATTACCATCTAAACCCTTAATACGAGGAAATTCACTAAGCATATGCTCAGGAACTTTAAAAGTTTCTCCATAAATAGAATTAAACTTCTTAACAAGCTCACGACATTGCTCAACTAAAGGCTTTTGATCATCACCAACTGGAATACATTCACCATCAAAAATAGTAATATCAGCCGCTTGACTAACAGGATAACCGATAAAACCATAAGTAACCCCTTCACCCTTTTCACCAAACAACTCTTCTTTTTGCTTAATTTCCGTTTTAACAGTCGGATTACGATATAACCTAGCAACTGTAACTAAATTAGAATAAAAAACCGTTAACTCAGCAATTTCTTTAATATAAGATTGAACAAAGAAAGTAACCTTTGAAGGTTCAATTCCACAAGCAATTAAATCTAAAACAACCTCACTAACATTTTCTCTAACTTTTAAAGGATTATTAAAATTATCAGTTAAAGCCTGTACATCAGCAATTTCAATAAAAGTATTATATTCATTTTGTAATTTAACCCAATTACTAACAGCTCCAAAATAATGACCTAAATGCAGATTACCTGTTGGTCTTAAACCAGTTAAAATATTTTTCATAATTACCTCCTTAAACATTTTAATAATAAAGCACACAATAATTCATCTTGAAAAAACACAAAATAACGAGCACTTAATTTTTTATTATTTTCTAATTTATTATAAATTTCTTTTATAATATATCTACTTTTAAATATTTTTTTAATCTTCTCAATGCTAAAATTATTTATTTCAATATCTTCAGTCTTTAAAAATTCATCATTTACATTTTTTAAAAACTCCCTTTTATTATATACCTTTGTAACATCAATATCAAACATTTCACCTAAATTATCAAAAGTTTTCAAAAACTTATCTTCATTAACTTCAACTTTTAATTTTTTACACAAAACATTAAATTCATCATAATAAGTATTTAAAAAATATTTTAAAACACCCTTTTTAAAAGTATATTTAACACCATCTAATTTTTTAAAAACCTTCATAGCATCATTATAACCAATCTTAATCATCCGATTAATTCTTTTATTCTCAAACATTAAAAAACTCTCTAACTTAACACTAGGTCTAATATAAGTAATTTTACTCATATCAATATTAGGACTTTTAACTAAAGCAAAAGTCTCTAAATCAATAGCTATAATTTCAGTAGCCCCTAATTCAACAGCCAAATTAATTGGAATATTATCATAATAAGCTCCATCAATATAAAAATCATCCCTAATTTTTTTAGGCTTAAAAACAGGAAAACAAGAACCAGAAGCAACAATATAATCCCTTAACTTTTTAGGATTAGTATTTAATGTCGTTGCATACTTAAACTTTCTCGTACTTAAATTAAAAACCGGAACCCCAAATTTTACATTATTATATAAATCCTTAGGACGATAATACTTATCCATTATCTTTTCCATCTTATCTAATTTTAAACCACCTTTTATTGTATGATTTAAATAACTCATATAAATATCAATACTCTCTTCACTCTCAGTAAAATTATCAAACATCGTATTATAATCAATAGTTTTCCACAAATTTAAACATCTATAAAAATGATTTTGAGCCATAAACATACCATTAACAGCACCAATCGAAGTACCAGTCACAATATCATACTTAATGTTTAATTTTCTTAAAGCTTTCCATACTCCAACTTCATAAGCACCCTTAGCGCCACCACCTGATAAAACTATAGCTTTCATATTCACCTCTCATAAACATGCATTTTAATATTTTTATTAAACTCAAATTCACTATAACTAACTAAATTTTTTAAACCCAAATTCTCACTATAAACTTTTAAACTATCACCATCAATAAAATAAATATAATTCGAAACATAAAAAATATTACTAATATCACTTAAACTAAATAAATAAATTAAATTATCATAACCATCTATTTTTTTATAAACTTTATAACTATCACCATCTAATTCATATAAATAATATTCATTATAAACCTTATCTATTCTAACATAACCTTCCAACTCATAACTAACACTTTCAAATAACATTTCTTCCAAAGCTTGATTAACCGTAATAATTTCAAATTCCCCATTAACATAATGATTAATTACACTAGAACTACTAACACTACCATCATCAATATCAATTTGATATTGAATCTTTTCATCCTTATCAAATAAATAAATTACCCCATCAACAACACCTTGAATATAACTATCAAGTGAAATACTATCCTTACTCTTAATAGTAGTTGTTTTAAAATTAATCATATCAATAACAATAAATTCATTAAATTCATACTTCTCATCATAATCAGCTACAATATAATAATTATTATAAAATAAAGATAACTTTTGATTATAAACATCATTATCAAATAAAGTTATATCATAAACAGTCGTATTAAAATTTTTACTAACATCATAAATACCTTTATAACTAGTAAAACCAATATAATGATCACTAATTAAATTATCTTTATATACATTAATACCTTCAATATTATCACTTTCACTAACATCACTAAATATATTTAAATCATAATCTAAACCAAAAACATAATTATCTAAATCATTATTACTACCTTTAATACTATTATAATAAACTAAATTATTATCATAACACATCATATCAACAATAATCTTATTATCTAAAAATATCGGTAAAATACATTCAATACTATCATCTTTATAATATTTTATATCAACAATAATCTCAGTTTTTTTATCATATTCAGTCTTAATCTGAAATAAAAATTCATTTTCTAAACTAATTTTATACTGATAAATATCCAAATCATTATTATCAAAAAAACCATTTTCATCAATAACAAAATCAATATCCTCACCACTTATAACATAACCAACCTGTAATTCCTTTTCAAAATAATTTAATACTACTTTTAAACCAAAGTAAACAATTATTAAAATTATCAAAAGTCTAAATAATTTCAACACAATATCACCTAAACTAATTATATATTATTTATAATAAATTTACAATATAATCAAAATAAAACAAACTAGGTATTTAGTTTACACTAAAATTAAAATTAGGAATATGCTATAGTAGAAAACTAATGAAAGGGTGATTATATGTGTAATAATACAAACGACTCTTGCCAATGTATCAATGAAATATTAACAGTAATAAATATCCTACAACAAAACGCTAACTGTGGTGAAGCTTGCTTAGATACTTGTGATCGTGGATTTTTAGGATGTTCAGCAACTTCACTTAGCTGTAACACAAGACCAGTAATGTTATATACTTGTTGTGGGAATGGAACACCTTGGTCAATGCCAACAACTCGTGAAAACGTAGTATGTGGTGATCAAGACGTAGAATGTTCATCAGTATTTAGAATTGAAAAACTAGATGGGTGCTGTGCAACATTTAGAGTTTTAGCTCCAAATCCAGATGTAACAGACATTGCAAGTCCATATGTTTCAACTAATTCCTTCTTCACTATGAACTTAACATGTGTTTGTAGCTTAAGATGTTTACCAGATACTTACGTAGACTGCATTTAAAGGACAATAGTCCTTTTTATTTTA
>CAYJEL010000020.1:660-14289 GCA_964369245.1 uncultured Muribaculaceae bacterium | reverse complement strand
GAGGTGAGGTTGTGCTTTTAAGTATTGAAGAACTTGAAGAAAAAATTATTAAAAAAATTAGTGAAATTACTAATTTTTCGGAAAGTGAAATCGAATTAATTGAATGTGAAAAAATTGATAATTTTGACTTTAATTATTTTAAGTTTATTTATAATAATACTGAATATTTGTTAAATAATGATATTTTAACTGCTTTATAGTGATTTTTAGAGCAGTTTTTTTATCGTTTACAAATAGTGCATTGCAGTTAAAATTATTATATTGTATAATTACCTTAATAGTTGTATGGAGGTATGTTTTATGAAAATTAACGATAAGGTGCTGATGGCAAAATTATTGCTAAAAATTACTTTTACTATGATGATAATTAGTGTGTTTTTAAAAATATTAGGATTTAATCTATTTGAAGCTGATTATGAAAATGGCTTATTACAATTTTTATCTAATTTTATTGATAATACAAAAATTAAACCAATATTGAATTTTTTAATACTGTACATTCAAACTTTTGTTATTTTTAAATTATCCTGTATAAATATTTCTAAATACATTTACATTTATTCTAGTTTGGTAATCGTTGTTTTAGGAATTTTATTTCAGCTTGTATTATATGATTATGTTTTCGTGAACAACCAAGACTTAGCATATAATATTTATAATATATTTTCTTTTTTAATTTTATTTATTACAATTATTATCATTGATTTTAAGCAAGATTACAACTTTATTTCAAATAAGTGGTTTAAAAATTTTTATATTAATAAAATCAAAAAGCCTCTAATTATATTTGGATTAATATTATTTTATCAAATAATAACTTTATTTTTAAGAAATCTTACTCCTATTGGAAGATATGATACTTTATATAATTTTTTATTAAATTTTGATTATTTAATTTTGGTTTTAACTACATATTATATTCATTTGAAAAAAGAAAGTAATTTTAAAGTTGAAAATGAATTTAATTTTACTTTAACTAAACTTTTAAATACTAGTGTTTCAAAACGTAATTTAAAAAATTTTTCTGAAACTTTTAAAAAGAATTTTATAGAATTTAAGAAGCAAACTAAAGTTGATAAAATTGTATTTATTTTATATGTTATATTTTTTATAGTTCAAGAATGTTTAACGTTAGGTTTGATTATATTTATAGCTAATTTAAATAATTATTTGATTGAATGTATGTTTATTTTAATTGCTTTTACTATTTCTAAAAAGGTATTTGGAGCTTTTCATTTTAATTCATTCATAGTTTGTTTTGTCGTATCTAATATTACATTTTTTATTTTAAGTAAGTTTACTTTAAATGTTTCTATAACTTTTGTAATTCCTATTTTATGTGGAATTACTCTTTCTTATATAGCTAGTAGGTTTATTAAGAAAAATAATTCTACTCCTTACCGAGGAATGCCAATTAAAGATATGGAAAATATTTGTGAGAGTAAAAATTTAAATAAAATAGAAACTGGTATTTTAATTGATTATTATTGTAATCGTTATAATTTAGAAAAAATTGCGCATATGTATAATTATTCTGATAGAAGTATTCAGAGAATCAAGTCAAAGGCTTTACAAAAATTAGAATTATAAACAACAAAAATTTGTTGTTTTTTTATTGGCATGTTTTGTCTTTTTTTATTTGATATTTTTATAGTAGTAATAGGAGGTGAATTTATGTGGTGGGGAGATAAAACTTTCGGAAGTTGGTTTTTATTTGGTCCAACTGATCATTTAAAAAAATTAGCTACTAAAATAGCTAAAATATTTGAATAAAATAAGGAGTCAAAATGATAGATACATTAACAATATCGGATTTAATTATTAAAAGAATAAATGAGTTGTGTTTAGAACATAATTTAACTGCTTATAAGATTGCTAAAAACGGTGGATTTAATCCTCGTACTTTAAACAGTTTTTTAAATGGCACTCGTAAGGATATCAGGATATCTACTGTTAAAAATATTTGTGATGGAATTGGTATTAGTGTTAGTGATTTTTTTAATGATGATTTATTCAAATAAAAGTTAGAATTTTTTTCTAACTTTTTTTATTTTACAAAAAAAATACTAAGTAGCAATTTTTAATTTTGACTTAGTAAATAATTAACTCTTTCTTCAATTAATTTTTCTAAAAATTTAATTCTTGTTTTATCTAAATTGTATCGTGAATGTAATTTAAATTTGAAGTTAATTAATCTTTTTAGCATATTTTTATGTTCTTTATTTAGTCTGCCTTTTAAGATAGTGTAAAAGTCATTATAAAGAGCTGGGGTTCTAGTTTTACTATAGTTTAAAAATTCTTGGTAATCTTCATCCATACTATAACATAAAAGTGATAAACCATTATCAAATATAGGTGCTGTTTCAACAATTTTATTACTGTCATTATCTATAATAAAACCAAAGTTTCCTAAATGTCTATCTGTGTTTAAAATTAAAGCATCTAGTAAAAACATTGAAATTAAATTATCATAATATTTTTCTCCTAATTTTTTATAAAAATTAAATATCTCTTCAATATTGGAACTTTTAACGATACCACTTGCTGGTATAAAAGAAAAATTTTGATTTGTGAAAAGTTCACAAGTACTGCATAATTTATTTTTCCACATATTTAAATTATATTTTGTAGCTTTGATTCTCATTTTATCAGCAATTTGATAAGCAAGAAATTCTGAGTATGGCTCATTTCCCGAATTAGCGAAACCTTCTGTTCCAGATTTATATAACATAATTTTACCATTTACTCTTCTCCAACACTTTGCTAACATTCCATTGGTAGTAAATTCAGGTGATGATTTAAACGTTGTTTTTACATTACTTCCATATCCAGTGAAAACTATATTTGATAAAATATTGCTGAAACGATTTTCATATAAGTTATATTTAGAAAATGTACCATCAAACTCTATCGGTACTACCCAAAAAGAATCATTAAGTGATAAACACTTTGATATATTTATAATTCCTAATTTTCTTTTTTCACTTAAATTAAGTTTAGATAAAAAATTAGATACATAGGCTCTATTTTCTGGAATAGTTCTATTTTTAAGCCATCTGTCTATATGATCAATGTCTAAATCAATAGGTAATAATTTTTTATTAATAACATTTATATTACTTATAATTAAATCACGATTATCTTCTAAAATATTAAATGTTAAACAATCTATGTCTTTATATTTTAATTTATATTCCATTTATTTTTCACCTCATTTATGTATATTATACTACTATTTTTTTGTTTTTGATAGATATTCATTATTATTTAAATTATTTAATTAAAAAAGTTAGTTTTTTTCTAACTTTATCTTAAAACTTGTTTTATATATCTACAAAACAAAGTAAATATATTAGCTTTTTCTACATCACTTTCAACTGTAAGTTCTATTTCATTAATAATATTTCCATTGTCTATTAATTTTAATAATCCTACAGTTTCCCCTACTTTAGTTGGTGTTTTAATTTCAAACAATTCTACTTCGTAATCAAGTTCTTTTTTTTCTTCTGTCTTTAAATATAAATCGTTTAAATTTTCTTTAGGAACTATTTTTATATTAGTATTTTTTGCTTTGATTAAATCTAATTCATCAACTATTTGATTTTTATCTACTATTTGGTTAATATCATATTGAGCAAAAACGTAATCTAAAATTTGAGTTACTTCGCTATCTCTGGTTTGAGAATCTGGTTCTCCCATAACTACTGTTATGACTCTTAGATTATTTTTAATAGCAGTGGCTGTTAAGCAAAATCCTGCTTCTTCTGTATATCCTGTTTTTAAGCCGTCAACACCATCATAAAATCTTGTAAGTTTATTTGTATTTACTAACCAAAAAGCTCTATCAGTTCCTTTTCTAAGGTAATCTTCATAAATAGAAGTAAACTCTAAAACTTTTTCGTATTTTAATAATTCTTGTGCTATAATTGCCATATCATAAGCTGATGAATAATGATTAGCTTCATCTAAACCATGTGGGTTTTTAAAGTTAGTATTTTCTAAGCCTAATTCCTCTACTTTTTCATTCATCATTTCGACAAACATTTCTTCTGTTCCAGCAATTTTTTCTGCTAATGCGACTGCTGCATCATTTCCAGATGCTACTGCTAATCCTTTAAATAAATCATAAACTGACATTTTTTCATTAGTTTCTAATAATATTTGACTTCCCCCCATTGAAGAGGCATTTTCTGATACTGTTACTATGTCGTCCCATTTTATTATCTCACTTTCGATACTTTCCATAACGAGTAACATAGTCATTATTTTAGTCATTGATGCAATTGGTTTTCTTTCATGAGCATTTCTTTCATATATTATTTCTTTAGTTGTTTGTTCCATAACTAAAACATTGGTTGCACTAGGTGCAAGTAGTGTTTCAGCTTTTATAGTTATTGGAAGTATTAAAATTATTATTAGAAATATACTTATTATTTTTTTCAATTTAATCACCTATTAAAAAATATGTTATTCATTTTATTATATTTACTTATTTTTTAATTTAATGTATTATTGTATTTAGGAGGTTATAAAATGGATGAAAGAATTAATGAAATAAATTCAGATAATAATTTAAATAATTACGGTGAGGAAAAATTAACTTTAAATCAAGTTTTAGGTAAAACGTTTTTATGGATGTTTCTAGGATTATTTTTATCAGCATTTATAGCTTGGTTTACTTATGAACAAGGTATTATGTATGAAATTGTAAATGGAAATTATTTTAATGTTTTATTAATTGTTGAACTTGGTGTTGTAATAGTATTCTCTAAATTATTAATTAAAATGCCAGCTAATGTAGCAGCAGGGTTATATTTTTTATATGCTGCTTTAAACGGTTTAACATTAGGTATTATATTCGCTTTATATGAATTAACATCTATAATTAATATATTTATTGCTGCTGCTTTTATATTTGGAATTTTTGCTTTTATTGGTTATAAAACAAAAAAAGATTTAAGCTCTTTTGGAATTTATATTTTTATATTTTTATTAATGGGTATAATTTTTAGTTTAGTTAATTTATTTATTTTTAAAAGTGATATGTTTTCTTTAATAATTGATTGGTTTATTTTGTTATTATTTATGGGTATTACTATTTATGATTTAAATAAATTTAAAAGATATTATGAATCTGGAATCATTCCACTTGAAAAATTGCATATTTATTCTGCAATGGATTTATATTTAGATTTTATAAATATATTCTTAAGATTATTATCTATTTTTGGAAAAAGAAAATAAGTGTGCAAACACTTTTTTTTAGTATTATAGGTTAGTGTTGCTAGTTATTATTAAATATAGTATAATTTATTTTAGAAAGGTAGGAATTATGAAATTAAAAAAAGAAGTTAAAAGAACACTGTTTTTAATAGTTATTATTATTGTTATTGTAATAGTGATTAGAACTATTCAAGGTATAGACACAACTAAAAGTGATTTAATTAAGTTAGGATATAAGGAAGATGAAGCTATAAAAATTATGGAAGTTTTATCTGAAGAGCAAATTTCATTTATTTTAGAAAATGGTTATAATGAGGATATTTATGGAATTATCAGTTCTAAGTATTATATACCTAATAATTATGATAAGTATATTGAATATGCTAAAGATGCTTTTGAGGATGATGAAAAAATTATTTCTTTAATTAATACTAATGCTTATAAAGATTTTTATAGTGAGATTAAGTATGTTGAGGGATTTAACATTAATATGTTGATGAATACTTATTATGCTTTACCAGAAGATTATGAAGCTCCTGAACTTGTTGAAATTTCTTCAATGTATGCATATGCTAATCAATATATAATAAAAGAAGTTAATGATGCATATGTTAATATGTGGAAAGCTGCTGATAGTGAGGATTTAACTTTAATTGTAAATTCTTCTTATAGAACTTATGAAGATCAGGAAGCTATGTATCAAGCTTCACCATCTGGATATGCGGCTTTACCAGGGCATTCTGAACATCAAACTGGTCTTGCTCTAGATATTGTTACTTATGGTTCGATTGAAAATGAATTTGAAAATACAGAGGAATTTAAATGGCTAGAGTCTAATGCTTATAAGTATGGTTTTATTTTGAGATATCCTGAAGGAAAAGAAGATATAACTGGTTATAATTATGAATCATGGCATTATAGATATTTAGGAGTTGAGTTAGCTACTAAAGTTTATGAAAGTGGATTAACTTATGATGAGTATTATGCTTATTATTGTGAATATAAAAATGAATGCTAAAAAAAGTCTATAAAGACTTTTTAATTTGTTAAAAAATATAATAACAATATTATATAACCATAAGTTATTATTGGAAATGTGTTTATTTTTAGTTGATATTTTTCATCAGCTTTTTTTGTTGCTTTAGAAAATAAATGTATTAATTTTATTATTCCAATAATTAATATAGATGATATAAAATTGTATATTAACATAATACCATATACAATAAAAATTAAAGTATTAATATTAATTATATTAGTTGTGATAAAGATAAGTATTAATCCTATAATCATTAAAATAAAGGGTCTTATATTAAACATAATTCTTTGTAAAATAAGATCTGTATTTTTATGTGAAAAGTAAAATACAATATATAATACTAAAAATATATTTAAGATTATTATTTCCATTTTTTATCCTTTCAAATATTCTAGATATTCTTCTAAACACATATCTAGTTCTTTCATTTTAGTTGCGTGTTTTTCTGTTACATATCTATAGTGCCATGGTTCATAGTTTATGTTAGTTATGTCTGTTTTATCTTCTGGGTATCTTAATATGAATCCATATTTATGGGCATTTTCCTGTAACCATGTATAAGCTTCTGTGTATTCAAATTCATAAGTTATTGTGTTAAAGTCAACAGCTAGAGCTATATTGTGTTCGCTTGTACCTGGTGGTAGTGTTAATTTTTCTACGATTGCAATTGCTTCTTGTTCTGAATATCCATAATTCATTTGTTCTTTAATTCTATTATAATAAAGGGTTGATTGTAGTTCAATACTTCTATAAGTTGATTGAGACCATATTGCGTCTACCCCGCTATTTCTAGCATCTGTTATCATATTTTCTAAATAAGAAATAGCTCTTGAATCAAATTGTCCTGTTGTTTTGGTGTAAGCTAGTTCAAAGTTATATTCACTGGGTATTTCATTATCTCTATTAACAAGTACTAAATACCATTTTTCAGTTTCTTTTTGGTTATAAGTTATCAATGGTTTTTCTAATGGTTTAATAATTGTTTCTATATATGACGGTTTTAATTCTTTTTCAAAAAAATTTTTATATATAATTATGCTTATTAAAATTATTGTTGCAACTATTATTAAAGTAGATAAAAATAGGATTAATCTTTTAATCATTGTATCCATGAACTTTTATTAATCTAGCATACGGATATGTATAAGCAGATAGTGGAAAGTTTTTTAAATCTACTGAATTAGAATTTAATAGTATATCCTGTATTATTCCATCTTTTTCATACTGTCCCACAACTACTACTGTATGTCTATCATACCATTTTGTACCTAACTGGATTACATCTCCTGCTTCTGCGAAATAGATATTTTCATCTACTGTTGCACATAGTCCCAGTCCTTCATTGTTTTTAGCATACTCATAAAAGTATGGAACATATGTCCATGTATAATTATATCCTTTTTGTTCTTCTTTTAAATTATAAGAACCATCATAAAATTTCCATTGTAATTGTTCTTCTGCATCACCTTTATAATCCATAGCAATACCACCAGCTATTAAAACTTGTGAAGCATAATTTTGGCAATTAGAACCAAATGTATACCACTGTTCATTTCTTTTTGTGTAGTATTCATGAGCATAATTTAAGGCTTCTTCTCTGTTGTACTCGTAGTCACAAGTTTTAGTACTTGTTATTCCATTTTCTAAAACATAGTTGTAATCTTCTTTTAAATCACTTACTATTTCTTTGGTTTGTTTTAAGTAATCTGTTTTTATTTCATCTAATTCTTCTTGGCCACCATCATCATATTTATCTGTTACTAAAACATAAAAATCTTGTCCTTTACTATATTCTAATAATTCGTATGTTTCACTATCAAATACGAAGGTATTTTCGACGTTGTGTATTTCAGTTGTTGTATCATGCATGAACATGAAATTTATATAACTGTCTTCTAATACTGTAACTGTTATTTCATTATTTGTTTTAGTTACTTCTGTAATTTCTAAGTTATAATATCCATCACTTAATCTTAAATCGACATGTTTTAAACTTCTTAATTCGACAAGTAAGTCTATTGTTGTTTGGTATATTATTGCACTTTCATTTTTTGTTTCAAATAATTTAGTCATGTCAACAATTTCTAATTGACTCATAGCGTGATAATATTGATTTAAGAAGTTTATTATTTTAATTTCTAATTGTTCTTCTAAATTTTCTTTGTTTATAACTTCGTTATTAAAATTAGTTTTTTGTGTTGGTGTTATTTCTATTGTTTCTTGCTTTTCTTCTTCTTTTAATTCTTTTGGTTTTAATAATATAAATGCACTTGTTATTAATATAATTATTAGTATAAATACAAATATAATTCGACCCCATAGTAATTTTGTTTTTTTCTTTTTCATGACTACCCCTTTTTAAATACAAATAATTTACTTAGTATGTAATTTCCAATTACTATAATAATTTGAGAAATTAGTTTTATAATTGTGTTGTTGAATAATAAGATTGTTACTCCTATAAACATTATTAGCATATCTAATAAAAGTGTTACTATTCTTGATGTAAAAAAAGTACTTATTTCTTTTATTTTGTTTTTATTTTTACTATCGAAAACATATTTTCTATTTGTAATATAAGCAAATGCAACACTTATTATCCAAGATATTATATTGGCTATTTGAAGTTCTAATGCGTTATTGGCATCTAATATTGTGTATACTAATCCATAATATACTGCTAGACTTACTATAGTTGTTAAAACTCCAAATATTAAGTAATTAATTATTTCTTTATATTTATTATATAAATTAATCATTTTCTGTTTCCTTAATGATATATACTGGTCTATTTTTTATTTCTAAATACATTTTTGATAAATACTGACTAACTATACCTATACAGAATAATTGTAAACCTGTCACAAATAATATTATACAAACTAGTGAGGGCCAACCAGCGACTGGGTTTGAATATATAAGTGTTCCTATTATAATAAATATTACCATTATGAAAGCTATTAAACAAAATATTATTCCTACAAATGAGGCAAATAGTAATGGAACTGTTGAAAAGCCCATAATACTTTCTAATGAGTAAGAAAATAGTTTAAAGAAATTCCATTTTGTTGTTCCTGCTTTTCTTTCTTGGTTTTCAAAGGTAATCCATTTTGTATTGAAACCTACCCAAGCAAATATACCTTTTGAATATCTATTATATTCTTTTAATTCTAATATTGAGTTTAACATTTGTCTTGTCATTAATCTAAAATCTCTTGCTCCATCAACTATTGGTGTTTTAGAAATTTTATTGATTATTTTATAATACATTTTTGTAAATATTTTTCTGACAAATCCATAACCATTTCTACTGATACTTCGTGTAGCAACACAGTCGTAATTTTCTTGTTTTAATGTATTGTACATTTCTTCTAATAGTTCTGGTGGATCTTGTAAATCAGCATCCATTGTTGCTATATAATCACCTGTTGCATATTCTAGTCCTGCTAAAATTGCTGATTCTTTACCAAAGTTTCTAGAAAATGTGATGTATCTAAATTTTTTATCTTTTTTTGAAAATTCTCGCATTAGTTTTAAGGTATTATCTTTACTACCATCATCAACTAAAATAATTTCAAATTTTACTTTTTTAAAATTATTTGTCACTTTATTTATTTCCTCATAAAAATAAGGTAATACTTCTTCTTCGTTATAACATGGTATAACTAAACTAATTTTTTCCATTTTAAACCTCCAAATATTAATAAGCTTAAGATTGTTATTATATCTGCTGCTTTTAATAAGTTACTTCCTTCATAATCTAGTGTGTAAATTCCTGGTTCTACTGTTGTTTCTATAAATCCATTTTTATTTTCATACACTTCTATTTTTTCGTTATTTTCGTTTCTTAAAATATAACCGTAATAGTAAAGTCTAGGTAGTTCTAGTGTTGAACTTTCATAAACTTCAAATTTTAAATATGGTACGTTATTTTCTATTATTTTGCTGCTACCTTCTATGTTTAATATGTCATGATTTCTATTATTGAAATAATCTAAATTACTATAGGTATTTACTGGTAGGTATTCTTTTTGCCAACCCATAGCTATTTCATAATAATCGATATAATTTAAATCGTCTGTTTGATGATTTACAAATTGTTTGGTTTTAAAATCATAGAAGTTAAAAATTCCTCCTAATATAAGAATAATTGTTACTACTGTAATTAATTTATTATTTTCTTTTATTTTCAAGCATAGTGGTGCGAGTATTGAAATGAATAAAATTGAATATGTTACCATACGCCATGGAAATTGTATTACACGTAGTGATTTTGGAAATATATCCCAAGGGAAAACTATTGTTGTCATATATACTGTAATTATTCCTAAAATTAAAAGCCATTTGTAAAATTTATTATCAAATGTTTTTTTATATTTTATAAGTGTTATTGCTAAAAGTAATATAACTATTCCGTTAATAAAAAATCTAATTTCGAAATCATGGTGTTCGAAGAATGTTAAATATTCGATTAAGAATAATCCATTCCCCTGTGTTCCTTCAACCATTACTCCTTCTTGAAAAACTCTATAATCTCCATGAATGTTTTGTTCTAACATTGATACCCAAAAAAATGAAGTCATTGATAAAACAAATATTGAGGCAATTACTAATTTTGTAAATATTGTTTTTGTAAATAGTTTTTTGATATGGAATGCTAGAAAGATAAATATTAAAAATGTGTAGTACATCATCATTGTAGCATGTGAGATTATCCCTAAAGCATAACCAAAGACAAATAGTGGGTAAAAGTTTTTACCATTGTCGTAGAAAAGTGAATAGATACCATTTAAAATAATTGGTATACTTATAAATACTAAGGTTTCTGCTAAGGCGTCTCTTATAATTATATCTGAAATGTGATATGACGCTAACATATAAATAATTGATGATATGAAAGCTATTTTTTCATTTAGTGCTAGTTTTTTTACTAAGAAAAACATTGCTATTCCTGATGAAAATAGAATTATAACATTAAATATTTTAAAACTTATTTCTAAATCATTTACTATTAAATCTATGTAAGCTATTGATGTGTGTCCTAAAGGTGGATAAAATAGTCTTGTTCCATAACCAAAATCATTAGCTATTCCCCCTACTATTCTACTACCATATATTAAATCCTCTTCGATTTGTTTTTTAACCTCCAAGGCATTTATAAAATGATATTGTGTATCATGTCCTGTTTTATAATTTGTGAACAAATATGAACTTAATCCAATAATTGATATAAGCAATATTAGTAAAATATATTTTATATTTTTCATATAACCTCCTAGTAAAATTATACCATATATATTATAAATGTGGTATAATTTTTATAAGGTGATTAAATTGAAAAAGACTTTAAGTATTATTGTTGGAAAGTTAGTTTTAAAGTTTGGAAAAATTTTAGGAAAAAATATGAGTGTCTATCCTGGTTTTATAGCTTTAAAATTTAATAAAAAAATATTAGGTGATTTTATTTTACCTGATAATATTATATGTGTTACTGGTTCTTCTGGGAAAGGAAGTACAACTAAATTAATTAATGATATATTATGTGATAATGGGATTGATTGTATTTATAATAGTCAAGATTCTAATAAGGATGTAGCGATAATTAGTTTGTTTTTATCTTTATGTAAATTAAATGGTAAGGTAAACAAAGAAGCTTTAGTTTTGGAAATTGATGAAAGGTATGCTAAATATATTTTTCCTTATATTAATCCTAAATATGTTGTAATTAATAATTTAACTCGTGATCAACCTCCTCGTCAAGGTCATGTTGATTTGGTTTTTAATGAAATTAGTATAGCACTTAATAATAATCATTTAATTTTAAATGGTGATGATCCTTATTTAAGAAATTTTAAAAGTGATAAGGTAACTTATTTTGGTTTAGATAAAACTAAGTATTCTTATGTTAAAAATAATTTTAATAATTTAAATATTGTTTATTGCCCTATTTGTGGAAATAAATTGAATTATAATTTTTATCACATTGAGGCTTGTGGAGATTATTATTGTGAATGTGGTTTTAAAAAAGAAGTTGATATAAGTATTAGTGGTATTGATTATAAAAATAGTAATATGATTATAGATGGTCATTCAATTAATTTAGAAACTGGAATTTTATATGAAATTTATAACACTGCTGCCGCCTATAGTGCATGTAAGGTTTTTGGTATTAGTAGTATGGATATAGTTTCAAGTATTAATAGATTTAAAATAGATAAAAAAAATATTACTGTTTTAAGTAATAAAGCTGAAAATAATACAACATTTAATCAATCTATTAGTTATATAAATAGATTTGGTGGTAAGAAAAATATAGTTATTGGTTGGAAAGAAATTTCTCGCCGTTATAATCATTTTGATACTTCGTGGTTATATGATATAGATTTTGAAAGTTTAAAAAATGTCGAATCTATTGTATGTGTTGGGATTAATAATTATGATATTGCAACTAGAATTAAGTATTCTTCTTTGAAGTGTAAAATAGTTGTTTGTGAAACTTTAGAAGATGCTTATAAATATTTGAAAAATAAAAAAAATATTTATGCTATTTTAAATTTTGATTATGTTAAACCATTTAATGAATTAATGAAAGAAGGTAAATTATGACAATAGCACATTTATATTACGATTTACTTAATTTATATGGTGAGAGTGGAAATGTTTTGACACTTAAAAAAAATATTGAATCTTTAGGTATTAAAGTTAATTTGTTAAATTTATCTATTGGTGATGAGTTATGTTTTTCTGATTATGATATTGTTTATATTGGAATGGGAACTGAAAATAATCAAAAGATGGTAATTAATCATTTAAATGATTATAAAGAAGATATATTAGAAAGTATTAATTTAGGTAAATATTTTATTTTAACTGGTAATAGTTTGGATTTATTTGGTAAAAAAATTAATGGTATTTCTAGTTTAGGTATATTTAATTATGAAGTTGTTTATAGTGAATGTAGATTAGTTGAAGAAGCTATTTATAGTTGTGATTTAATTAAAGATAAAATAATTGGTTTAGTTAATAAGCAATCTATTTTATTAAATTACGAGTTTGGTGTATTAAATAAGTTAAAAGTAATTGAATCTAATGTTGGTGATGTTTTATTTTTTAATTATAAAAATTTATATGCTACTGATTTAATTGGTCCATTATTTATTAAAAATCCTTTGTTACTAAAATATATAATTAAAAAAGTTATTAAAGATAATAATTTGAAGGTTAAAAATAAATTAGATTTAAGTTTTGATTTAAAAGCTTATAAAAAGTATTTAAAAATTCATGGGTAATTCCATGAATTTATTTTTTAAATATACTTTTTTGTTTTTGTTTAATTTCTTGTAAATTATTATCATTTTTAAATTTAT
>CAYJEL010000020.1:0-650 GCA_964369245.1 uncultured Muribaculaceae bacterium | reverse complement strand
ATCTATTTTTTCACTTATTTCTTCTATATTTTGGTATTGCCATATATTCTCATTATTTATTAAAAAATCTAATAAATCATTTGTTTTTACATATCCAACTTTACTTTTTATATTTTTTTTATATATTTTTAAACCTTTTGCTTTCCAGCAATGATTTATTATGTTTATATTTAAATTTAATATCTGTGATATTTTTTCTAATGTTATATATTCTTTATTTTCAGATATTTTTCTTTGAATGTAGCCTCTTATTATTCCTTCATTTCTATTAGTGATTCGACTTATTTCTTCATAGGTGTAGCCTTTTTGATGTAGTTGTTCGATATAAATTCTTTCTTTAATCGTAGCTGGCGGTCGTATTCGTTTATCTTCTTCACTGACTATTTTATCTCTTAAAAATTTATCATTAATTCTTGTATCATCAAAAAAATCTAAATTTGTTTTTTTGGTATTCCATAAGTCAGGGTTTTTTTCTAAAAATTTTGTTAGGTGTTTTTTTGTTACATAGTAGTAAAAACTTTTTTTAGAAATAAATTGTTTTTTTATTTTCAAACCTTTTTTTACCCAAGTAGAAACAATATTTAATGTATCAAAACCAAACATTAAAGTAACTTGGGTAAAAAAAGGTTTGAAAATAAAAAAACAATTTA
>CAYJEL010000019.1:6407-14819 GCA_964369245.1 uncultured Muribaculaceae bacterium | reverse complement strand
CAACCAGTACAAGTAGAAACACCAATATTACAAGAAAATAGTATTCCTGTGGAAAACAATGTTGACCCAGAACCAAAACAAAATACTTCGGTTGAAGACTTTACTATTGGTTCAGAAGAATTATTTAGTAGTAATGAAGGAGCAAACTATTCACAGTTTGAAACTAATAAACAAGTTACAGAATTAAATAATGAAAATCAAAATGTTGATGCAATGAATAATTTAAATAAACAAGAAGCAATGGAAGATGCTTTAGCTCATACCAATAGATATAGTCCTTTTGAAGCACCTGTATCAGAAATAACAGAAGATGAAAAACAAGAAGATAAAAACATATTATTATTTGTAATTATATTACTAGTAGTTATGGGAGCATTTATATTCTTCCTACCACAAATTTCAAGTTTATTTGGTTGGTAATAATACCAATCTTTTTAGGAGGTGGACGATGACGTTCAATGATATAGTAGATTTATTTAGAAATCTATTAGATGTATTAATAGTGTGGTTCGCACTTTACTATATCTTAAAAAGTTTAAGAAAAAATGTAAAAATGGTCCTTTTATTTAAAGGTATACTAGTTATAGTTTTATTAAAATTATTTAGTGAATTTATGGGATTAGCAACTATAGGATTCCTACTTGATAACGTTATCCAATGGGGATTATTAGCTGTTATAATTATATTCCAACCAGAAATAAGAAGTGTTTTAGAACACCTGGGAAGAAGTCAATTACTAGGTAGACATAAAACATTGACAGTAGATGAAAGAGAAAAAGTTGTTTATGAAATAAGTAATGCGCTAATATATTTACAAAAAAATATGATTGGTGGATTAATTATAATTGAAAAAGACGATAGTTTAAATGATTATATAGAAAAATCTAAAAAAATATATGCTGATATTTCTTCAGATTTATTAATCTCATTATTCTTCCCAAATAGCCCAATGCATGATGGTGGAGTTATTATTCAAGGAGATAAAATCACAAGTGCTGGAGCAGTATTCCCAGTTAGTGATAGTGTGAAAATAAGTAAAAGATTAGGAACTAGACATAGAGCAGCTTTAGGAATATCAGAAATATCTGATTCTATTGCTATAATTGTCTCAGAAGAAACAGGAAGAATCTCAGTAGCTATAGATGGAGAATTATATTATAATTTAAATTTAGATGAGTTTAAACTAAAATTATTAGAAGAATTAAGACCAAAAAAAGACTTGTTAATAGAGGAGGAAGCTGATGAAGAAAATATTGAAAAGACTCAGTAAAATAGGTAATGCTTTCATTAGTTTTATTAACAAATTTTTAGTAGTACCAATAAGTAAGTTATTATTTATATTTAATAAAAAATTTGATAAACCAGGAAAACAAATTGAAAACTGGTTATCTAAAACAAATACATTGTTATTTACTTCATTAATTTTCTCAGTTGGGATATTTATATATATAGATTCTCAAATAGAAAGTTATGCACAAAGCTCTGCGCAAATACTATATGACCAAAAAGTATCTGCACTTTATGATCAAGATAATTATGTAGTTGAAGGATTTCCAGAAGATGTTGATATAACATTAATAGGTAACACAGTTGACTTATATATAGCATCCCAGTCACCAACTAACGAAGTAACATTAGATTTATGGGGATTAAAACCTGGAAAACATGAAGTAGCTCTTACTTATAATAAAGCTGGTGGAAATATTAAATACACAGTAAATCCATCATTTGCTACCGTAATTATATATGAAAAAATATCAACAAATAAAACATTATCAGTTGATATACTAAATCAAGATAATTTAGATGATAAATTTATAATAGACGAAGTAACCCTAAAAGAAACAGAAGCTGTTATTAAAGGCGCATCTTATAAAATTGAAAGTGTTGCAACTGTTAAAGCTTTACTAGATGTTGATATTTTACCAGAATTTCAATTAGGACAAACAATTACAACCTCAGTGCCTTTAAAAGCCTATGATGAAGAAGGTAATGTCGTAGATGTTGAGATAAGTCCATCACGAGTAGATGTTGAAGTAACAGTTTCATCACCAAGTAAAGAAGTACCATTACAAGTTATTCCAACTGGTGAAGTAACTTACAATATGGGAATCAGTAATTTAACAATTAATGATAACGAAGATACATCAATTATAATATATGGTCCAGAAGAAGTTTTAGCAAATATTGAATATATTCCAGTATATGTAGATGTTGAAGGCTTAACTGCAAGTCAAGAATTTAAAGTACAACTAGAAAAACCTACTGATATAAAATCAATGAGCATATCAACAGTAACAGTTGAAGTCACTTTAAGTAATGATATTATAAATAAAGATATGACTGATATCGGGATATCACACATAAACCTTAATGGAGATTATGGTGTAAGTCCTGTAGATGTTGAAAGTATAACTGTTAAATTAAAAGGTGTTACATCAGTAGTTAATGCACTTAGTACATCAGATATTAAAGCAACAGTTGATTTACAAGGATTAGGTGTTGGTACACATGAAGTTGATGTAGTGGTAACAGGTACAGATCCAAAAGTACAATATCAATCATCAGTATTGAAAATCAAAGTAAAAATATTTGAAAGATAAAATTAGTTTAAAACTAATTTTTTTCATGCATAAAAAAATATGATTACTCATACTTTTTATTGTTCATAATATAACCTGCTAAATCTAATACAGCAGAAATTATAATGAATAAACCAATTGTTTTATAAATTAGATTAGTTGTTAACAAAACATAAAAACCAAGTAAAAACATCAATAAAGAAATCACCAAAGTAACAATAAACACAGATATTTTTTCTTTTTTATTAAATGAATAAATTGTTCGCATTACACCATTATAAATTAATAATAGTCCAATTATTAATCTAAATACAGTTTCAATAAAACTAGCTAAAAATAAAGAAATAACTGCTAATATTAATAAAATAATACTAATATAAAATAAACTTTTATTTTCTATATTTAATTTCTTCTTAGTTTTATAATAATTAAAATAATTAATCCCACTTAATATAACTAAGAATCCTGCCAATATGAAACTAATCATATCAACTAAACCTTCAGGATTTGTAAATAATATAATCCCTAATAACAACACCAATAAAATATTAAAAACAGATTTTTTATTATTGTATTCAACATATGTAATTTTCATAATCTCACCTAACTAAATTATACACAATAATTAAATATTTATCAACCAACTTTCACATAAATTCGTTTGACTTTTAAACACATAAAAAGTATAATAAAAAGTGATTAAAGATCAAAAAAAGGAGAAAATATGCTTAATTTAAAAAATATAAGAAAAAGTTATAAGACTGGCGATTTTATTCAACATGCTTTAAAAGGTGTGGATTTATCATTTAGAAAAAATGAATTTGTTGCCATTTTAGGACCATCAGGAAGCGGTAAAACAACACTACTTAATATAATTGGTGGATTGGACCGTTATGATGAAGGAGACTTAATAATTAATAATAAGTCAACAAAACAATTTAAAGATAAAGATTGGGACAGTTACAGAAATAATTGCGTGGGATTTATATTCCAAAGCTATAATTTAATTTCCCATATTTCAATTTTATCAAACGTTGAAATGGGAATGACTTTAAGTGGAATATCATCTTCAGCTCGAAGAAAAAAAGCCAAAGAAGTATTAACTAAAGTTGGGCTAAAAGACCATATTCATAAAAAACCAAATCAATTATCAGGTGGACAAATGCAAAGAGTTGCAATCGCAAGAGCTTTAGCAAACGACCCACAAATAATACTAGCAGATGAACCAACTGGAGCACTTGATTCAGAAACATCTGTTCAAATCATGGAATTAATAAAAGAAATAGCTAAAGATAAATTAGTAATTATGGTTACACATAACCCAGAATTAGCTAAAGATTATGCTAGTAGAATAGTAGAATTTAAAGATGGGGAAAAAACAACTGATAGTAACCCATATGAAGAAAAAGAACAAAAAAATACATTAAAAATAAAAAAGTCAAAAATGTCTTATTTAACAGCACTTTCTCTTTCATTCACTAATGTTTTAACTAAAAAAGGAAGAACATTCTTAACAGCACTAGCCTCATCAATAGGAATTATTGGTATAGCTTTAATATTATCTTTATCAAATGGATTTGATATTCAAATAGATAATTTTGAAAAAAATACACTTTCTGGAATGCCTATTATGATTACTCAACAAGCAATGGAAATTGATCCCACAGCTATGCAAGAATTTCAATCAGAAAAAGAAGCGAATGGTCAATTCCCTACTGACAATATGATTAATCCTCAAATATCGCACGAAGAACAATTAACACATAAAAATACTTTTACAGATGAATATTTAGAGATGATTCAAAATTTAGATCCAGACAAAGTAAGTGGTGTTGGTTATACAAGAATAGCTAATTTAAATTTATTTACTAAAATAAATGAGGAAATAGTTTTAGTAGAAGATAAAACATATTTTACATCTTTACCTTCATCACTTGGTGAAGAAGAAAACAAAGTGATTAATGATAACTTTGATATTTTATCAGGAACACTACCTACTAATTCACATGAAATTGTAATTGCGGTTGACTCTTACAATTATTTACCAGATACAATTTTAGAATTGTTTGATTTACCAACTGATTCTAAAACAAGTGCAAACGACTTAGTTGGAAAAGAATTAAAAATAATTACAAATGATAATTACTATAACAGTTATGGAACAGGATTCATGCCTAAACTTGACATAACAGATGAATATAATAGTGAAGAAGCTATAACTCTTACAGTAACAGGTATTGTAAGAGGTAAAGAAGGTAATATGCTTTATGAACAATCTATGGGTGTTTTATATACTGATGAATTAGTCCAAGAAATTGTTACTATAAATCAAGAATCAGAAATTGTTAAAGCTCAACTAGATGCTGATTACAATTTATTCACAGGTGAAAAATTTAAAAATGATGAAACTGGAATAGAAGCTAAAAATAATATCTTAGCTTACTTAGGATATACTACATACCCAGTTATGATACAAATATTTCCAACAGATTTTGAAAGCAAAGATTATATTTTAGAAGAATTAGATAAATATAATGTTAACAAAGAAGAAAAAGATCAAATAATCTATACAGATATGGCTGAAATGATAACATCACTTTCAGGAAGTATAATGGATGCTATTACAATAGTATTAGTTGCTTTCTCAGCAATTTCACTAGTAGTATCTAGTATAATGATTGGTATAATTACTTACATTTCAGTTTTAGAAAGAACAAAAGAAATAGGAGTTTTAAGAAGTCTAGGTGCTCGTAAAAAAGATATTACAAGAGTATTTAACTCAGAAACATTCATCATAGGATTATTTTCAGGAGTTTTAGGTATATCAATCGCACTTTTATTAACTATACCAGCTAATGCTATTATATATTCTTTAACAGACTTAAAAAATGTTGCAGTATTAAACCCAATACATGCAATTATGCTAATTATGATTAGTTTAATATTAACAGTACTTGGAGGATTTATTCCAGCTAAAATAGCTTCTAAAAAAGATCCAGTTATCGCTTTAAGAACGGAGTAAAAAATGAAAAAAAATATTATTTTAACAGCTATAAGTTTATTAATAATACTACTTAGTTACTATATATTTTTACCACCAATAAATTTATCATCAACATCATTTTGGGGATATTTAACAGGTGTGAGTATAGTAATATTCTTTATTTTCCTATTAGGAAACTTAGAAATTACTAACAATAATATAATAATTAAAAATAAAAAAACTAAAAAACAAGACATTAAATTCACAGTAATCATGATAATTATTATCTTAATTTTCCCCGTAATAACACTTATCAACTGTTTTGGAGGACCATTACTTAATTCAAAAGCTTACTATGAAAGAATAACAGTAATAGATGGAAATTTTGAAGATGATATTGAAACAGTTGATTATACTAAATTAGCTCTTCTTGATAAAGATTCAAGTACTAAACTTGGAGATAGAGTCATGGGACAATTAACTGATTTAGTAAGTCAATTTTATGTATCAAATTTATATACCCAAATTACATATAATGAAGAAATATTAAGAGTAACACCATTAGAATACGGTGATTTAATAAAATACTTTACTAATAGCAAAGAAGGTATTCCAGGTTATATTACAGTAGATTCAGTAACAGGAGAATCACAACTAAATAGACTAGAAAATGGAATGAAATATATGCCATCTGCATACTTTGGTGAAGATTTAATGCGTAAACTTAGATTTGATTATCCATTTGAAAACTTTGGAGAAATAACTTTTGAAATTGATGATGAAGGTAACCCTTACTGGATAGTACCAACTATTGATTATGCTTTAATTGGTTTAAGAGCAGAAACAGATGGTTTAATCGTATTTAATCCAGTTGATGGAACAAGTCAAAAATACAACTTAAATGAAGTACCAGAATGGGTTGACCATGTTCATGATTCAGAACTAATTATCTCACAATTAAACGATTGGGGATATTACAAAAATGGTTATTGGAACTCAATGTTTGGTCAAAAAGAAGTTGTTATGACAACAGAAGGCTATAACTATTTATCTCTAAATGGTGATACATACTTATATACAGGAATAACTTCTGTAGCTAGTGATGAATCAAATGTTGGTTTTATAATGACAAATCTAAGAACTAAAGAAACTAAATTCTATAATGTTGCCGGTGCTGAAGAATACTCAGCAATGGCTTCAGCTAAAGGACAGGTACAACACCTTAACTACTCATCTACATTTCCATTATTAATAAATTTAAATGGAAAACCAACATATTTAATGAGTTTAAAAGATAATGCAGGATTAGTTAAAATGTATGCATTTGTAGATTATACAGATTATCAAAAAGTATCAGTTACAGATAGTTCATTAGGAATTGAAACAGCAGCAGAAATATACCTAGGAAACAATACATCAACAGATGTAACAGATGAACTAACACTAACTATAGATGACATAAAGACAGGTGTTATAGATGGTAATACATACTACTACATAAAAAGTAATGATATAGTCTATAGAGCAAGTCTTAAAACTAATCAAAACTTATTACCATTTTTAAAAGTAAATGATGAAATAACAATTAAAATATCAAATACAGAAATTATAGAAATCACTAACTAGTGATTTTTTTAAATTAATTTACAAGATTATTACTTTTATGATATAATTATAACAGGTGATGCTTATGGAAAAAAAATTACATGCAGCTAAGCTAATCGCAGATAAATTAAGGTCAAAATCATTTTTAACCTACAAAGAGATTGCAGAAATTACAGGATACCATGAAAAATACATTTTAAAATTAAAAAAAGAAATTTTAGAACAAAAAATCAACTTTGAACATGGAAATAAAAATAAAGAACCAATAAACAAAATTTCCGAAAAAGAAAAAAAATACATAATTGATCTTTATAAAAGAAGCAAAGTAAGTGTTTTAAAATTCTGTAAATTTTACAATCGCAGAAGTTATTCATGTGTTTATAATATTTTAAAAGAAGCAAATCTCTTTGATGAAAAATCACAAGAAAATAAGTGATTTTTTTTTGACTGTATCCAGAAAAACATTGAAAATAAAGGCAAAATATGGTATAATGTTTACATTAGGCAAACTTTAGGAGGATTATGATAAATTTTATATTAGTAGAAGATAATAATAATTTTTTAGTTAAAACAGAAAATATTTTAGAAAAAATAATGATGAAAAATCAATATGATTACAAGATACATTCATTTAATGAATACAATTCCAAATTCATGGAATGTATGAATAAAAAATATACAAATAAAATATATATCTTAGATATAGTCACACCACAAAATTCAGGAATAGATATTGCGCGAAAAATAAGAAAAAATGATGTAGATAGCATCATAATTTTTATGACAGCACATGATGAATTAAGCAGCACAGTTGCCAAAAAAATACTTTTATCACTAATAACATTAAATAAACATGACGACTTTGAGAAAAATTTAACCGAAGCCATAAAAACAAGCATTTCAATAGTAGGTAAAAAAAGAATTATAAAAATTCAAGATTCAAGTACACTTTATATGATACAACTTAAAGACATTGTTTACATAACAACAGACAGTGTTGATAGAAAACTTATAATTAAAACAGATTGTAGAGAATACAAAGTAAATAAAACAATTAAAGAAATAAAAGAACTAACAAAAGACACATTAACTCAAACACATAGATCATGTTTAGTTAACGAGAGCAAAATCACAAAAATAGATAGAAAAAATAGTAGAATACATTTTGAAAATGGAGATTCCATTGATTTATTATCAACAAGTTATAAAAAGGAATTAGTTTAAAATGTTTTGGGAGTATTT
>CAYJEL010000019.1:0-6307 GCA_964369245.1 uncultured Muribaculaceae bacterium | reverse complement strand
CTAATTATAGAGGAAATGATTAAAAATAAAGATGAGGGATTACTTGATTATGTTAAGGCTATAATTAAGGAAAATAAAAAAGAAAATAAATCAATATTTTCTAAAGTTAAAAAAATTCCATCTGGTGGATTACAAGGAATTATTTATAGAAAAATTCTTACTATGAAAGAATCTAAAATAAAATATAAAGTAGACATTAGTAAAGAAATTAATCAAGATTCTTTGAACAGTCTTACTAATGTGGAAAATTATAATTTATGTCGTATCATTGGAGTATTTTTAGATAATGCCATTGATGAAAGTATTAAAAGTAAAGAAAAAGAAATCTTTATATCGATGTATAAAGAGAATGACATAATTATAGAAATTTCTAACTATTGTAAAGACTTACCTGATATGAATAAAATTGGTAAGAAAAAATATACAACTAAATCAAGTACCCATGGTTATGGATTAATGCTTGTATCAAAAATAATAAGTGAGAGTAAGTGTTGTCAAAATGAACATAGAATTAGTGAAAATATCTTTACTCAAATAATCAAAATAAAAATGTAGCGATCTACATTTTTTTGTTTAAAGATTTCTGTTAGGTTGCCACCATTCATCATTTTTAGTACAATCTATAAAATCTTAATTTTTTAAAATTATTTAATTAAACTTTTAGGGCATTCTGGTTCGTCTATTAAAACTACGACACATGCTGATGATCCTGCTACTGCTAATAGTGTCCCTGCTGAAGCTAATAAAGTTGCTATAAATTTCATAATATTCCCCTTTCTATAATATTTTATATTTAAATGTCGTACACCATTTAAATAGCTTCTAAATAAGTCTTATAATTATCATATTTAAGGTTGAATAGTTTATAAATCAAAGGTGAAATCATAAAACTTTGTACCAATAATGCAAATATAAAACAGTTGGATAAGAAGTTATCACTAACCATCAAACTTAAACCTGTAAATATTATACATATAAACACTGATAAATACTTATAAACCAATCTCCTTTTTAAATTAACGATTGGTCTTTTTTCTGTATCAGCTGGAGCGTTCTTAAAAAATAATAAAATACAAATTATTCCAACTAATGAAATAATATAATTGCTTAAAGAAATATTTATACAAATATAAGGGACAATTAAAAATATTAAAGTAGATGATATCCAACACATCCAACTTTTTTTAGCATGTATACCAAATGAAGGTAATCTAACAATGTTATAAACACCCATAAATAGTATATATTCAACAAAGAGTCCTAATAAAATAGCTATTATAGTAATAACTACAAACTTAGTAATTAAATTATAAAGACTTTCAAGCCCGTATCTAATAACTAATTCTTCCTCCATATCAACTGCTCTGCTATTTTTAATTATTCTAATACACTTGTTCAAAAACTTCTTTTTCATATTTTTTACTCCCAACATTTTCAATTCTACATCAATAAATCAAATATAATTTGAAATTTGCTTCAAATATAAAAAATCAGTGTTTAAATAATAAGTTTATATAAAATAAACTAAAAAATTTATATTTAAAACATAATTTACAACATTTCACACAAATTTCATAAATCAATTTTTTAAAAGTAGTAGAATGTAAATATGTCCGCAAAATTAACATCTCGAGCACTTAATTTACTGTGGATATGTTTGCAAACTAAAAAAATCTAGAGAAGGGAGATTTACGATTGTGAAAGGTAAAGTAAAATGGTTTAATAACGAAAAAGGATTTGGATTTGTAGAATACAAAGAAAATGAAGATATTTTCGTACACTATTCATCAATTTTATCTCAAGGCTATAAAACTTTGGTTGAAGGTCAATTTGTAGAGTTTGAGCTTGTTCGTACAGACAAAGGATTACAAGCAAAAAACGTAATTGAGATTAAAGAAACTACATTAGTGTAGCTTTTTTTTGCAGTAATCTTAATTGATTTTCTATGATAATTACTGTATAATTATATAATAGGTGGTGAAAAAAGATGAAAAAATTATTTGCATTTATATGTATGTTATTTTTAGTATCAGGATGTAGTAAAGGATACACTGAACTAACATATGCAGCTTTAGAAGAAAAATTAAATAACAAAGAAAGTTTTGTTTTTGTAATAGGTTCACAAACATGTTCAGCTTGTCAAGATTACAAACCTATATTAAAAGAAGTTGTAGTTAAAAATGACATCGAAATTTATTATATGGAAATTCAAGATTTAACAAATGAAGAAGCGAATGACCTATATTCAAAATTCGTATACTCTGCTACTCCAACAACTATTTTCATTCAAAATGGAGAAGAAACAAGTACTTATGATAGAATAGTTGGATTACCAAAATATGATAATTTAGTTGCTAAATTAAAAGTTCTAGGATATAAGGAGTAACAATGAGCATAACAGAAAAATATGGAATAGATTTAACACAAAAACAATACATAACTAATCCAGCAATAGCGCGAGAAACAGAAATAAAAAGAGCAATGGTTATATTACTAACACCTGAAAAATCAGCTTTATTAGTTGGTAAGCCTGGTATTGGTAAAACAGCTATTGTTGAAGGAATATCTTACCTTATACAAAGGAATTTAGTACCAGATGTACTAAAAGGTTATAGAATTATAAGTATAAATTCATCAACACTTTTAGGAAAAGTAAACCAAGATGGAAATGAAATACCAATTATTTCAGCCCTGATCGATGAAGTCAAGCAAATGGAAAAAACTATACTATTTATTGACGAAATTCATACATTAATAGGTACAGATAAAGGTGGCTCAATGGACTTAGCCAATGTATTAAAATCCTCATTAGATAGAGGAGATATAAAAATCATTGGAGCAACAACAGATAAAGAATATGAAACATATATTTTAAGAGATAGAGCATTTCTAAGAAGATTTGAAAGAATTGAAGTATTAGAACCTTCTCAAGAAACAACAGTAAAAATATTATTAGAATCAATTCCTAAAATAGAAAAACAAACAGGGATAAAAATAAAATATAATGCTTATGTAACAGAACTTTTATTAAAATCAATTGTAAGTGCAACAGATGAATTTAAAAGAGTATACGGATTAGCAGCTCGTTATCCCGATGTTGCTTTCTCAATACTAACACAAGCATTCTCATCAGCTTTATTTGATAATAAACAATTTGTTGATGTAAAAGACTTCTATAATGCAATTAAATCAAGTAGAAGAATATACCCAAAAAGTATAATCAAAGAATTAGATAATTTTAGAATACTATTTAAAGATTTATGTGATAAAGAAAATATAATATTACCAGTAGTTAAAATTGAAGAACTAGAAGAGGACCAAATTATATTATGATAAATATAGTTTTATTTGAACCAGAAATTCCTGGAAATACAGGAAATATCATGAGAACTTGTGTAGCAACAAATTCAAAACTTCACTTAATAGAACCTTTAGGTTTTAAATTAGATGAAAAAAACATCAAAAGAAGTGGTGTTAATTATATCGAAAACTGTGACTACACAGTATATAAAAACTTCGAAGAATTCAAACAAAAAAATCCTGGAAAATATTACTTTTCCACAAGATACGGACATAAACCACATAGTGAATTTAATTTTAAAACAACTGAAGATATTTATATTATATTTGGAAAAGAATCAACTGGAATACCAAAAGAAATATTAAAAGATAGTTTAGAAACGTGTATGCGATTACCAATGACAAAAAATACAAGAGCACTTAACTTATCAAATTGTGTAGCAATACTTACATATGAAGTTTTAAGACAAAATGATTATTATAACCTATTAACTGATGATCCTTTCAAAGGAATAGATTATTTAGAAAAAGATTGAAATATATTTTAAACTGTGATATCATATAATAAGAATAGGAGGATGGCTTATGGATGCTTTTATAGAATTTGTAACTGCTAATTCAATGTGGTTTATTATTGGAGGTATTGTCATCGTAATGGCTATAATAGGTTATTTCGTAGACAAAACAGATTTTGGTAGAAAAAAAGAAGAAAAAGAACCAAAAGAACCAAAAGAACAAAAACCTAAAAAAGAGAAAAAAGAAAAAAAACAAAAAGTTGAAATAGAAAATAAAGGTTTAAACGATTTAACAAAACCAGTTGAAGTAGAAGAAACTAAAGAAGAAACTACAACAGCAGATGTTAAAGATGAAGACTTATTCACTCCGTTATCTAATGAAATTAATGCAGAATTAGGTAATGAAGTAGTAGATGAAAGTTTATTCGAACCTTTAACTAGTGAATCAACAACAGAACAACCAATCGATGTTACAAAACAAACATCTGATGTAACACCAATTGAAGTTCCTGCTGAAAATACTGAGACTCCAGTAGAAACTGCAGATTCAAGTGTTGAACAACCAACTGAAGAAAAAAAATCTGAAGATGACGTTTGGAAATTTTAAGACCTATTAGGTCTTTTTTATTTTAAAACTTGTAATTTATAATTATTTATTTTATAATATGTTTGGTGATTTAAATGGAAAAAATTATAATGATTAAATATGGAGAATTAACTACAAAAAAAGGAAATAGAAATTCATTCATAAATCAATTAGAAGACAATATAAAAAAAATAACAAATGCTAAAATAATAAAAGATAGAGTAAGAATGTATATAGAATATATCGATGATAAAACAATTGAAAAATTAAAAAATGTTTTCGGTATTCATGCTATAGTTTTAGCTTATAAGTTAGAACAACCAGATGAAGATGACATAATAAATTTATTAAAAGATATTAAATTTAATACTTTTAAAGTTAATACAAAAAGAGCAGATAAAAGATTTCCAATCAAATCTATGGATTTTAACAACAAAATAGGTGGAGCTGTTCTAAGAAAATATGATTGCAAAGTAGATGTACATAACCCCGATTTAATGATAAATATAGAAATAAGAGAAAAATACACTTATGTTTATTTTAATGAAGAAAAAGGATTAGGTGGATATCCAGTAGGAATTCAAGGAAAAGGAATACTTATGCTAAGTGGTGGAATAGATTCCCCAGTAGCAGGATATTTAACTATGAAAAGAGGAGTTAACTTAGACTGTTTATACTTCGATTCACCTCCACATACATCCGAGCAAGCAAAGAATAAAGTAATCGAATTAGCTAGAATATTAAATAAATACTCAGGAAATATTAGATTACTAGTAGTACCATTCACAAAATTACAAGAAACAATTTACAAAAATGTGCCAGGTAATTACAACATAACAATTATGAGAAGAATGATGTACAGAATAGCAGAACAAACAGCTAAAAGAAATAAATGTAAAATAATTATAAATGGTGAATCAATTGGGCAAGTAGCAAGTCAAACATTAAGCAGTATGCAAGTTATAAATAATGTTACCAACTTCCCAATTATAAGACCAGTAAGTTGTTTAGATAAGCTAGAAATAATTGATATAGCTAATAAAATAAAAACATATGAAACAAGCATATTACCATTTGAAGATTGTTGCACTATATTTGTACCAAAACATCCAGTAATTAACCCAAAATTAGAAGATTGCATAAAATATGAACAATTTGAATATGAAACTTTATTACAAGAATGTATAGATAATATCGAAATAGTAAGCTTAAAAGAAGAAAAAAATAGTTATTTATAATAAAAAATAAACTTCTGCACAACATAAGTGTAGGAGGAACAAGATGAATAATAAAATAAAAGAAATGAAAAACAATATAATGTCTGAATGCAATTTATGTCAAAATGTAGATATAGATAACAAAAATAACAGTATATTTTTAAAAAATACAGACCAACATATAGGTCCTTATCATACAAGAAAACACATTTAAAAATGTGTTTTTATATTATCTATTAAGCCATAATCTAAAGCCTCAGAAGCACTTAAATAAAAATCTCTTTCAGTATCATTCTCAATAATAGAAATATCTTTACCTGTATTTAAACTTAAGATCCTATTTAATTTTTCCTTAGTTTTTAAAATATGTTCAGCTACAATTTTAATTTCTGTTGCTTGCCCTTTAACACCACCTAAAGGTTGATGAATCATAACTTCACTATTAGATAAACAATATCGTTTTCCTTTACACCCACTAGATAACAAAAAAGCCCCCATAGATGCTGCGATACCTAAACAAATAGTAGAGACATTACTTTTAATAAAATTCATAGTATCATATATAGCAAAACCAGCACTAACACTTCCACCAGGTGAATTAATATATAAACTAATATCATCATTATTTAAAGAGTCTAAATATAAAAGCTGAGCCACAACAATATTAGCTACTTCATCATTAATTTCCC
>CAYJEL010000018.1:0-15019 GCA_964369245.1 uncultured Muribaculaceae bacterium | reverse complement strand
GAACTCACGTAGTCAGCTTGGAAGGCTGAGGTTCTACCATTAAACTACACTCGCATAATATAGATTTCTTTCAAAACCTATATACATTATACATAATTTTTTTTACTTTGTAAACATTATTTACTCAAAAAATCTAAAATATTTGGAATTATTTGTTTTTTTCTTGAAACTACTCCATCAAAATAATACCCTTGTTTTATATTTTCTACCTTAAAACTATCTCTAATTATTTCAGAACTTAAATCATTATAAATAACATAAGAACCATTTTTAATAACATCAGTTACAAATAAAGCCACGATTTTATAATCATCATTAACAGCAATATCATTTAAAGTAGACACATATTCAGATAAATCTTCAAATATAGAATCAATATCCATAGTCATAATTTGCCCTATTCCGATATTAGTATCCTCATAATTAAACTTTTTAAAATCAGTAAATATAACTTCATCTTTAGTTTTATTTTTCAAAGATGAACCAGCTTTAAACATTTTTATTCCAAATTCCACATGATCAATACCACATATTTTTTCTAATTCTAATACTGCTCTTTTATCCATATCTGTTGTAGTTGGAGATTTAAATAACAAAGTATCAGACAGTATAGCCCCCATCATTGCTCCTGCTATATCACGAGGTACTAAAACATCATTTTCTTTAAACATATAATAAATAATTGTATTAGAACTTCCAACCGGCATATTTCTAAAAGTGATTGGATTAGTTGTAGGAACAACAGCAAGTTTATGGTGATCTACAATCTCAACAATATTAGCTTCTTCAATACCATCTACAGTTTGATTAATCTCATTGTGGTCAACTAAAATAACATTTTTTAATTTCTTTCTATCCGCTGCTCTAGTTGACATTAAACCTAAACATATTCCATCTTTATTTATAACAGGATAATTAGTATGATTAGTTTTTTTAAATATATCTTTATAAGTAGTAAAATAATCATTTTCATCTAACACAATAGGATTAAAATTAGTTAAAATATTCTTTACATAATTAGATAAAAATATTAATTTATTAGTACTATAAGTATCTAAATTAGTTTTAATCACATTAATCCCATGAGATAAAGCTAAATTATAATTATTCTCACTTAAAGTACCATCTCCAGTTAAAATTACTAACTTAATTTTAGATCTAATTGCATATTCCAAAATATTATTACGATCCCCTACTATTAAAATATCATCTTCATTTAAATTAATATTTTCAACAAAAGTAGTACTTCTAAAAGCAGCAGTTAATAAATTACCTTTAATCTCATCATCAAATCTTAAAACCTCTTTAGCATCTAAAGTATTCAAAATATTATCATATGATGTTATTAACTTACGTGAATCTTCATTCAAAAATACTTTAGTCATATCTTTTAAAGATAACAAACTTAAAATTTTACCACTAGAATCTACTATAGGTAAACCACTTATATTAGATTCAGCCATATAATTATAAGCATTCTTAATTGTTTCATTACCACCAACTAAACAACCTTTAAAATACTCTAAATCTTTAATTTGTAATTTAACATCATTCAAATATTCTGGTGCTTCCAAATTAAAATAATCTAAAACAAATTGCGTTTCATTATTGATACTCCCCAAAGTTCTTGCTTCAGTAACATCACCTAAAGCATTTTTTAAATAAGATAAACAAATACTACCACATATAGAATCTGTATCAGGACTCTTATGTCCAAAAATATAAGTCATACACTACACTCCTCAAAAAAATTTAAAGATAAATCTTTAAATTACATATATTTATTCATAGATTTCATCATTTGATTAACCTGCTTTTGACTAGGAGTTCTTCCCATTTGCGTCATCATTGCTTTAATCATTTGCTCGTTTATAGGTGGATTCTTTTTCAAATACTTTTGTAAAAAATGTCTAGCTAAAAAAAATCCTGCTACCCCACCAACCAATAAACCTATAATAAAAAATATAATATCCATATATATCAGTTCCTTCCATAACCATTATATTAAAAAACATATAATTTTTCAACCTATTTTATATTGTTTGTAAAAAAACACCACTTAAATCAGCTAAAAAGAAAAAATCATTATTTTTAAAATCACAAACAAAAATATTTTTATTATAAATATTAAACACCTTTAAAACCTTAGGTAAATTATACTTAGTCTTAATTACAATCCTTGAATGCTTAATATATATACGACAACCTTTATATACCAATACATCATTATATAACAAATTAAATTTATTAAAAAAATAACTTTTTAAAACCTCACTATTTATATAATGACATAACTGTTCAAATAAACAATAACCATAATTTAAATTATAATTTAAATAAAATAACTTCTTCAAACTACCATATATAAATTCACCATCACTATCAACATATTTTTTTTTCAAAATAAAAAGATTATACTCTCTCATAGGAATCACCTATAATAATTATATAATCTTGAATATATAAAAATTTGTCTTATTTTAGCAAATTAATAACTTTTTTTAATACACCGTTATAATCTAAACCTAATTCCTTTAAAATTTCATCTTTAGTTCCACTATAACCAAACTCATTTACAGTAATCAAATACTTATCACTATAGACAAAATTTTCCCAACCATATTTATTACCAAACTCAATAACAATATTACGGGACATTTTAGGTAAAACCCTTTCTTTATAATCATTAGATTGTTTTAAAAACAACTCTCTATTAGGCATACTAACTACCCTAATATCAATACCTTTTTCATACAAATCTAAAGCAATTTGATAAGCTAAACTTACCTCACTACCAGTTGCTATTATAATAGCATGTAACTTATCAACTTCTTTTCTAAGTACATAACCACCCTTTAAAGCTTTATCTATAGAAGTTGGCATCGCCATAGCGTTATCACGAGACAATATAATAGAACTAGGTTTTTTACCGTTATAAATATTTTCCCAGCATGCAATAATTTCATTCTTATCACAAGGTCTATATACATTAAAATTAGGAATACTACGAAGCATATTAATTTGTTCAACTGGTTGATGTGTTGGACCATCTGGCCCTATTAATATCGAATCATGTGTAAAAACATAAGTAACACTTAAATTCATCAGACTACTTAACCTAATAGCAGGCTTCAAATAATCAGCAAATGATAAAAAAGTTGACCCATAAGCACTAATACCATCTAAAGCAATACCATTTAAAATAGCTCCCATACCATGTTCCCTAACACCAAAATTAATAACTTCATTTAAAAAATTATTATTAATAGTATCCACACAATTTACCTTAGTAGAACTACCAACATCAGCAGAACCACCAATAAAATCATCTACCTGATTATGTATTTCATCCAATACCAATCCATTAATTTCCCTTAAACTAAGCTCATCAGATATTTCCATATCCCTTAAATTTAAAGTAACCTCTTCTTTTTTATAACCAAAAGCTTGAAACTTTTCATATTTTACTAAACGTGATTCAATTTGTTCATTAAAATTAGCTCTTAGTTTTTCCTCAAAATAAAACGCTTCATTTTGGACACCCAATATATTTTTAATTCTAGTAATATCACCTTTATCCAAAGGAGAACCATGTACTTTATTAGTTCCTTCTAATAATGAATCGGCACCTATTACTGTTTTAATTTGAATAAATGATGGCTTATCACTCTTCAAAGCTTCCTTAATAGCCTTATCAATAGCCGAAATACTATTTCCATCTTTTACTAAAAACGTACTAAAATTCATAGCTTCAAAACGTTTCATAATATCTTCATCAAAGACATTGTTAGTTTTACCATCCAAAGTAATCCCATTACTATCATATAATACAATTAAATTACTTAATTTCAAACTACCAGCAAGTGATAACGCTTCATATGAAATACCTTCCATTAAATCCCCATCACCACATAAAGTATAAACATTATAATTAAATAAACTATCAGGTTTACCTAATTTACTTTTTTTAGGTTGCATATATTGTAAATACTTTTTCTTAGCCATAATAGCCATACCAACAGCCGAAGCAATTCCTTGACCTAGAGGACCAGTTGACATATCAACCCCTGGAGTAACACCATATTCAGGATGACCTGGAGTTTTAGAATGAATCTTTCTAAAATCCTTTAAATCATCAATAGAAATATCATAACCAGCCATAAATAAAGTTGCATATAACAAAGCTGAACCATGCCCAGCCGACATAACAAATCTATCCCTATTTTCCCAATTAGGATCTATTGGATTAACATTCATATTTTTAGCATATAAAGTATATAAAATTGGCGCTGCTCCAAGAACAATACCTGGATGTCCACTACTAGCATTATCAATCATATCAATACCCAAAGTTTTAATATTATTAACTATATTTCTATCCATACTAACCATTCCTATTCTATAAAATATAATATCACATAAAAAAAAAAAAGTCCAGAAAAAGCGGGCTCATTAACGATAAAACCTAGTATCTACCAGGTGGACATCACATGTTTAATTTAAGGATCCTCAAATAAATTCAAGTTTTCAACACCATTAAACAATTAGATTTCCAATAACGTTAACATAGGGTTTTTCTTGTGAGCTTTATCGCTATCTCTAGACAATTATATTATATCACATATCAAATAAATTATTCAATATTATTATTACTTTTTTCTTTAATTCCTAAAATAGTATTTAAATTAACATTCTTAGTACTAGTTAAAATATTAACATCAGCCTTATCATAAATCTTTTTTAAATCCTTAACCAACTCTTTTACAACAGCCCTCTTACCAGCATTTTTCTTAGTAACACTACAAGCACAATCCAAAAAAGATAACTCACTACTATTTTTCCATCTAATAACATCTTCTTCCTTAACATAATACAAAGGTCTTATCAAACTCATACCCTCAAAATTAGAACTTTCAACATAAGGAACCATTGAAGAAAAATTACCAGTAAAAATCATATTAAGTAAAACAGTTTCCACAACATCATTAAAATGATGTCCCAAAGCAATCTTATTACATCCTATACTTTTAGCAAAATTATACAAATACCCTCTTCTCATTTTAGCACATAAATAACAAGGATTATCAGTCTTATCAGCCACTTCAAAAATAGGAGTTTCAAATATATGAGCACTTATCCCTAACTTATCTAAATTTTCCTTAATTTTATCCATATTCACAGAAGCATAACCAGGATCCATTACAATAAATTCCAAATCAAAATTAAACTTACCATGCTTTTTAATTTCTTGCATACATTTAGCAAGTAAAAAAGAATCCTTACCACCAGATATACAAATAGCTATTTTATCTCCCTCACTAATTAAATTAAAATCCTTAATAGCTCTAACAAATGGAGTGAATATAACCTTACGATACTTTTTAATAATACTTCTTTCAATTTCTTTTAATTCCATCTAAATCACCGTTTAATAATTATATACCAAACAATAAATAAAAGCAAATAAAAAAAGTTTAAAAATCTAAACTTTCTTCAACTTCACCACTCTCTTGTAAAAAATAATTTATATAATTAAAATCAACTTTAAATTCTTCTTTAGTACTATTATTCTTAACAGTGTATATCTTATTTTTTAATTCTTCTTCACCAATAATTATTATAAACCTAGCTCCTAATTTATCAGCTTGTTTAAAATTAGATTTCATATTTTTATTCATATAATCCATATCAACTATAAAACCATTATTACGTAGTTCATCACATAATTTTAAAGCTTCAAATTTACTATCTTCACCCATATAAGCTATATAAGCATCTATCATATCTTTAGATTCAAAATTTAAAACTTCAACTAATCTCTCAACACCTAGCGCAAATCCAACACCAGGTACACTAGGTCCACCTAATTGCTCAACTAATTTATTATATCTTCCTCCACCACATAAAGTTAATGGAGTTCCATTTATAATTCCAATTACTTCAAATACAGTATGAGTATAATAATCTAAACCTCTTACCAAGTTATCATCTATTTCATATTCAATATGTAAACTATCTAAATATTTTAATACTTTATCAAAATGCTCAACACTTTCATCATTTAAATAATCACTCATTTTAGGACAACCATTAAAAAACTCTTTATGATTATCAACCTTACAATCTAAAATTCTTAAAGGATTTTTTTCTAACCTATTTAAACAATCACCACATAATTCATGTGAATAATCTGTAAAATAATCAACAAGTATTTGTCTATATAAATTTCTACTCTCATCATCACCCAAAGTATTAATTTTCAACTTCAAATCATTAATACCTAAATGCTTATAAAAATCAATAGCAACACTTATAACTTCCACATCCATAATAGGATCAAAACTTCCGAAAGCCTCAATACCCATTTGATAAAATTCTCTAAATCTTCCAGCTTGAGGACGTTCATATCTATACATAGAACCATAATACCAAACTTTTAAAGGTAACGAAGAAGCATACAATTTATTTTCAATAAAACTTCTAACAATACCAGCAGTACCTTCAGGTCTTAAAGTTAAACTTCTATCACCTTTATCTTTAAAAGTATACATTTCTTTAGAAACTATATCACTAGTCTCTCCAACCCCTCTTAAAAATAAGTCACTTGATTCAAAAATAGGAGTTCTAAAATATTGAAAATTATGTTTTTCTACTACTGTTTTCCAAACATTTTCAATATATAATAAATGTTCCCCATTAATTACATCATAAGTTCCTTTTGGTTTTTGTATCATATTCTCACCTCACTAAATTATTTATTACTTTCATTTCACCAGTAATCAAATTAAATGCCATATCTTCTTTTGTAGAAACATCTTTAAAATACATAGTATCACCTATATAATAACCTAAAACATTACTAATATAATTATTATCACCTTTACCATGTAAATCTTTAATTGATTCCAAAGAGATAGTATTTTCATTTCTACCATCACTATCCAATTTATTATAAATTGAATAATAATCAGTATTAATTTCTTTTATTTCTTCCATCCAATCAGTATAATCGTATTCTCTATGTAACTCTTCTTTAGTAATACCTCTATTAATATAATGAATTCTAACTGCAACATCAACAGGACCTTGTCCAAAATTATAACTTTGCAAAGCAAGATAAATATTATTGTGAAATTCAATCATATTTTCTTGTAAAATCATCGCTGACATTTTAACATTGCATTCAAAATCATTTATATTATTACGAGTAACATTCATATATTCATATTCACCAGTTAAAAAATTAAATGCTTTTACTTCTCTGCCATCAGCTTTTAAATGTTGTCCAATACCACCATTAGATAAATTACCCTCATGATCTAAAGTAGCTTCCTGCATAAATTTAGCAAACAAAATATAAGGATCAAGTCCAAATTGATCTGCATATTTAAACACAATATTTCCCCTATCAGAATTAATAAATTTATTCATATCAGATAAAGATTGATCAAGTTTTTCACCAATATTAAACACTGAAGAAACACCCTTATTTTCTTCAAAAATTAAAACCCTTTCCTGAAAAGAAGGTACAACAGTCCCTTTAAAGTATTCACCAATTTCCCCAAATGATAAAACACTATCAACTAATTTATTATCATCAAATAAAGTTTGTTCTACTTGATCCTCAATAACTACCACTTCATCATCATTAAAAACCACTTCATCTTCAATAATAACTACTTCTTCATCAAATTCACTTTCAACAGCAACAACATCTTCAACTGCTGCCTCACTATTACTACTTAAATGATTATAACCAAAAGGAATAGTAACTAGTACTAAAGATGTTAACAAAGCTTTTCTTAAGTTAAAATTGATAATTTTATTAACTTTTTTAGATTTTACTAAATTTCTTAACAATTGACTATATTCAGTGTTAAAAAAATTATCAGAAAATCTTAACTTATTATTACCATTTAAAACACTATAAACACCATTTTTATAAATAACACTCAAAGAATCCTTAGCAATAAAAGATACTATGTCTTCGATTTCATTATGCTTATCAACATCTTCAACACTTATAATATTACCTTTTAAATCTTTTTTTGTAACTTTCAACTGAACATTACCATTATTAAATTTAAAATCAATTAAATGTTTATTATTTTTATCTATTTTTAAATTACTTAAGGACCTATTATCTCTAACACCTACTACACCTAAATTAGAATTCATCTTTCTTTTGGATTCCATAACCTTTTTTCTAACTGCTTTTGATATATCATCAGTTTTATCATTATCAGGAACAATAAATTCGAACCTTTCATTTTTTAAAATAAAACCATTTAATACTTCTTGAACTGTACAATCATAACTAAAAATTTCTTCCAATCTCCACAAAATTTGATTATGCGTAGTAATTAGAGTTTTAATTAAAGATTTATCATCAAAATTTCTAGTAATATTATTTTCAGTATCCATTTCTAAAACATAATTATTTCCTTTATCAATTAGATTAAATTTATAAAATCTATCCACAACTATTCCCCTATTCTAGTAATAGAAATCCCATCACCTATATCATAAAATTCTGTACAATCATTATATTCTTCTTTTAAAAAGATAACATAATCATTAATCTTTCTAAGTAACTGACGAACATTTCTTGAAGAAGCATTCTCCATAGTTATACCGTGAAAATTCAAATTATCAGTTAATATATATTTCTTTGTATTATTATAAAATTTCAAAAAAAACTTTTTATTTTGCGCTTTAGCAGCATCAATAAATAATAAATCAAATTTAAAATCACTAACAAAATCAAAAGCATCAATATTATAAATAGTAATTCTATTTTCTAGATTAAATTCTTTTATATTTTTTAATGCTACATTATATCTATCTTCATCTCTTTCAATAGTAGTAATAACAATATCACTATCAATTAAAGCCATTTTTATAGCTGAGTAACCAATTGCTGAACCTATTTCTAAAATTGATTTGATATTATTTTCTTTAATAAAATTAGTTAAAAATTCTATTCCATCTTTTTGCATAATTGGAATAGAGTTTTCTAAAGCATATTCTTCAATATTATCTAACATGTAGTTCCTAACTTATCAATACAATTTTGTTGGTGTTCAGCATAAGTCTCAGAAAAATAAGTTTCCTTAGTTTCAATATTAGCTACAAAATATAAATAATCATGATCCTCAGGAAATAAAACTGCTTCAATACTTGCTTCACCCGGAGAATTACCAGGACCAATAGGTAAACCTTGATACATATAAGTATTATATAAAGAATCATAAGCTAAATCAGCATATGTATAAAAAGCTTTCCATTCTCCTATAGCATACCCTACAGTTGCACAGCTTTGAAGTAACATTCCTAAATCTAAACGATTATAAAATACCCCCGCTACACGAGCACGTTCAGAATCTTGACCAGCTTCATATTCAACAACAGACGCAAAAGTTAAAATTTCATGAACACTAAATGAACTATTATCAATAGCAACTTTATACTTATCTAAAATAGAACCAGTCTTATCAAGCATAGTATAAATAATATCTTCTAAACTAGCATCTTTATTTACTTCATAAGTAGCAGGAAATAAATAACCTTCTAAACTATATTTTAAATTTTCATTTAAAACATCGTTAGTTACAAACCAATATTTACTAATTACAGCATCAATAAAACCATCATCAGTTAATAAAGTCATAACCTCTTCTTCACTATAAGTTGTTCCTTCAGCTACAAAAGAAGCAATATCAGTAATATGATATCCTTCAGGAACAACAAACTTAATAGTTTCATAATAACCATCATTATCTAAAACAGAAACTAAAGTCTTCAAATCCATATTTCTATCTAAATTAAATAAACCTATTTCCAAACCATTTAAATCAGTCATACGAATATACAACTTATAAAAAAATTCACTTTTAATTAACCCCGCTTCTTTTAATTCAGAAGCAATACTATTGTATGTATCATTAGCTTCAATTTCAAATACAACCGGAGATGATTCACTTGTAGGTGCACTAAAATTAACCATAACAACTGTTACAACCCCAATTAACATAGCAATAAAAAATACAATTAGTATTATAAATATTTTTTTCAACTTCATAAAAAAGAGCTTATTGCTCATTTCCTCCAGATTTAAATTCTTCTTGAATTTCAGATAAAATAGTTTCAATAATTTTCCACTCTTTTTCACTTTCAATTGGTTGTAAATTTAAATCTTCTTGATTTGGAGTATAAATAGAAGCATAAACTTTAGTATTTCCTTCTTCATCAATTGTGTTATCAGTATAAACTATATAACTTTTATTTGTTTCCTCAGAATCAAATGTAAATAAAACCTCACAATCAATTTGTTTACCAGTTTCATCTACAACTGTAAATGTCATTTTTTCATCGTTCATAATTTTTTCCCTTCCCTATCTAAAAAATTTTGTAAAATTATAGTAGCTGCTAAACTATCTACCTTTGTTTTTCTTTTCTTTCGCGATAAATTAGCCTCTATCATTAAATTGTGAGCTGAAACAGTTGATAATCTTTCATCTTGTAAATGAATTTCAATTCCTAATTCACTTTTTAAAACTTCACTAAATTCAATTGTTTCTAAAGCCCTTGGTCCTAATGAGTTATTCATATTTTTAGGTAATCCTAGTACAACAACTTTAACATTATATTCATCAATAACTTTTTTTAAATCTTCAATTAAAATATCTTTATTATCATACCTAATTGTCTTATATGAATTAGCAATAATTCCCAATTCATCAGACATTGATATTCCCAAAGTCTTTGTTCCCAAATCTAGTCCTAAATATCTCATACTATCACCTTTACTAATTAATGAATACATATTAATTTTAACACTTTTTTCAAATAAAAACAAGTCAAATAAAAAAATATAGACATAATCTATATTTATAAAATTTCAATAATTTTTACACTGTATTTTCCAGTTGGACTACTAACTTCAACAACGTCTCCGCTTTTCTTACCAATAATTGCTTGAGCAATTGGAGATTCATTAGAAATCTTATTAGTAAATGGATCAGCTTCTTTACTTCCTACTATTGAATATTGTTCAATTTCACTATCGCTTAAATATTCAATTTTAACACTAGTACCAACACTTACTTTATCAGTTTCAACTGTTTCAATAATTTTTGCATTATCAACAGCATATTCTAATTCCTTAATACGAGATTCAACAACCGCTTGTTCATTTCTAGCAGCATCATATTCCGCATTTTCTGATAAATCACCTAAAGCTCTAGCTTCTTTTAAAGACTCGATAACTTCAACTCTTTTAGTATTTTTTAAATACTCTAATTCAGTTTTTATATCTTCTAAACCTTCTTGAGTTACTATTACTTCATTAACCATTTTCTTCACCTCTTTAATTACACTAAAAAATAATACTACAAATTTATCTATTTGTCAATGTTTACGCGCATAAAATCATTAATATTTAATTTGAAATTAACAGGCAGTTTAACAATCTGTTTAGGATGCCTAACAACATCAATTAATTCACCATCAATATCATAAATATCACCAATTTCATATTCAATAATTTTATCAGGTCCAAAAAACTCAACTTTATCACCTTTTTTAAAATAATTACGTTGCTCTAAAATTATATAATCATCAAATACTTCTTTAACTACTCCTAAAAAATCTTGATTAGAAACTTCAACTCTATTATTATAATAATTTGTATCTACCCCAAAATTACCATCAAAGAATTGAACACAACTATCTCTATTAGCAACTCTATTTAATATACGTTCGTATAAAGTATTATATTCATATTTTTTATTATTATAATAATTATCAACTACTTTACGATAAATACTTACAACAGTAGCAATATAATAAATAGAACGCATTCTACCCTCTATTTTTAAACTATTAACACCCATATCAATCATTTCTGGAATATGTTTTAACATTGATAAATCCTTAGTACAAAAAGTAAAATTTTTATCCCCTTTTATTTCACCATCATTTAAATCAAAATCCCAACGACATATTTGACTACATCCACCACGATTGGCATCACGATTAGTTAAATAATTAGATAAAACACATCTTCCCGAATAAGACGCGCACATTGCCCCATGAATAAAACATTCAAGTTCAATATCAACATTTTCTTTAATTAATTTAATATCACCACAACTAGTTTCTCTAGCTAAAACTACCCTAGTTGCTCCTGATTTTTTTAAAAATTCAACAGCTTCATAATTTAAAGTAGATTGTTGAGTCGAAATATGAACTTCCAAAGAAGTATTTTCCAATGCTAATCTAACAATACTTAAATCACTAACAATAATGGCATCAACTGCACATTTTTCTAAATCTTTTAAATAATTTAATATATGTTTAGTTTCCTTATTATGCATTACAATATTAACAGTCACATAAACTTTTTTACCTAAATTATGAGCATATAAACATGCTTCTTTTATTTCTTCTAGTGTAAAATTAATTGCATTAGCTCTAAGTCCAAACAAAGAACCACCAATATATACAGCATCTGCTCCATATAATAAAGCTATTTTTAATCTTTCAAAATCACCTGCTGGTGCTAAAATTTCTGGTTTCATTTTACTTTATATACCGTATCTTCATAAAAGAAGCCCTTTCCTAAATTATTAAACATAGAATATAACCTTTTCTCATTTTCTAATAAATTATCTTTACTAGTACATTTAAATATCTTAACAACCTCATTAAAATTATCAACTTTAAAACTATTTAAAACAACATAATCATAATCAAGTTCTAAACTTTCTTTTAAACCTTCTAAAATAAATGAAGTATAAACAAAAGTTCCATCTACATTATCTTCAATAATATATTCCATACCCTCTTTAGATAACTTATAATCAGAACTATTTTCCAAATCAAAATTAGTAATATAATTATTAACAAGCCTTCTTCTACTAGCAAACATTGGTTGATAACCAAATACATTAGCCATTAATTTACACCTACTGTTTTTTTTAATCTCTAACATTTCTCTTAATGTAATATCACTAGAAATATAACTATATAATACATTAAAATCATTCATCAAATTAACAGTCATATAATTTGTAGTCATGTGTTCTTGATGCCACACTAAATCATAATTTAAATTTAACTTATCCTTTAAATTTAATATGCTTAAATCATAAAAGATAACACCTTTAATATTGTAATCATTTAATTTAATTAGTACATCTTTTAAGTGTTCTAAATTATTATTATGAATATTTTTATTTAAAGTTACAAAAATTTCTTTTTTTATACCTTTTAAATCTTCAACTTCAAAATAACTCGGACAATTTACACTAAGCCCCTTAATCCCAACTATAATCCCATCACATAAACTATTTATTTGTTCTTTATTACTGGGCATGATAAGTATTTTCATATAACCACCTCAACTTAATACATATTATAACACTCTATTTATATTTTTTCTATATTATTATTCACATAAAAAAAGAAAATTACTTATCTTTAAACAGTAACTTTCTCATCAATAACTTTAAAATAATCTTCAATTAAATTATCAATCAAATCATCCCAACTAATATATAAATCATCAAAACTGCCTTTAGATACTTTTTTATATAGTTCTTCATCTTCTAATACTTCTTTAATTCTAGAAGCATATTTTATAACATCATTAGGGGCTAAAAATCCATTTTTATTATCTGTTACTAAAAATGATGTAGCTGAACCTTCAATAAATACAGTTGGCACTTTTTGAGCTGCAGCTTCTTTTTGAACCAATGAATTAGTATCATATAAAGACGGAAATAAAAATAATTTAGAACGACAATATATATCACTTAATAATTTTCTGTCCATAACTTTCCCAGTGAAGATAACCTCATCACTTAAATCACATTGATTTACTTTCTTTTCAATAGCAGACTTATCCTCAAAAGGACCTACAAAAAGCATCTTAAACTCAACACCCATTTTTTTAAGTTCACCTAAAGATTCAATTAAAAATAAAATATTTTTAACAATAGTTAACCTACCTACAAACAAAAATACCAATTCATCTTTTTTAAGATCATATTTAGCATTTACAATTTCACAAGAAGTTAATTGATCTTTATTATATTTAAAATCAGTTCCTGTTAATTGAACACCAGGTAAAACTGCTGCTCCATATTCTTTAAATATCTCAGCAACTTTACTATTTACAGCCCAACACATATCACATTTATTAAAAACAGCCATTAAATCCTTCATCAATATTTTTGTAATCATATCAGATTTAGTAAATTTTTTGATATCTTTATCAAATTGAGTATGCATTGTCCCAACACAAGGAACATCTAACTTCTCAGCTATTTTAGTTCCCAATTTTCCCATAACAAAAGGAGAATGAATATGAACAATGTCAAATTTTTCATCTAATAAACCCTTTTCCATTTTCATATCTAAAGCTGGAATTGCCATATTATATCCAATTTTCCCTAATTTAACACTAGGTACTCTAATTACCTTATAAGGAAACTTATCATCAAATTTTTTATCTAATTTAGGAACAATTACAACTACCTCATGACCTTTTTTTACAAGTCTAATAGCATGATTATTCATAACCTCAATTACTCCATTCATTGAAGGATAAAAATCATCCATAAATATTCCTATTTTTAATTTTCTCATCTTATCACCTAAAATAATTATAACACCATAAATAATTTTTGTAAAATACTAACCTATACAATTTAGAATTCATTGCAACTAAAAAAGTGAAACTACTCACTTTTCAAGATATTTTTAACTTCGTCTAAAGATATTTTTGATATCTTTGATATAGTCTCACAATCAATATTTTCGGCATACATGTTTTTTATAATTTCTAATTTAGTTTGCTCAATTCCTTGCTCAATTCCTTGTTCAATTCCTTGTTCAATTCCTTGTTCAATTCCTTGTTCAATTCCCTGTTCAATTCCTTGTTCAATTCCTTTTTTTAAACCTATTTCTGTTCCTTCTTTAGTTGCTTGTTCAACCATTCTATTGCGTCTAGTAG
>CAYJEL010000017.1:0-15165 GCA_964369245.1 uncultured Muribaculaceae bacterium | reverse complement strand
TAGGTGGTGAATGGGATAGTTCAACAAGTTTAAGTTCTCGTATAATGGTTGCAGCTGGAGGAGTTGGAATTTCTAACTGGATGAATCCTGTTTCTAACCCAGCTCCTGGTGGAGGATTAATTGGTTACGACGGTCAGGAATATATATATCCAGGTATGAATCTTATTTATACAAATGCTAAAGGAGCAACACAAACAGAATCGAAAGAAGCAGGAAGTGGAAAAGAAGAAGGAACTGTAGGAAGATTTGGTATAGGCGGAATACCACAAGTAGATTTTGTAGACAAGACATGGAGTCATGGTTCAGGAGGTTCTGGTGGGTATTATGGTGGTTCAGGCGGTTCTTACAATGAAGGTGTTGTAGGTTCAGGTTCTTCAGGATCATCATTTATCTCTGGACATACAGGAGCAGTTGCTATAAAATCCGAAACAGATCAAACTCCAAAAGATGGGTGTACAACTGGAACAACTGATAACAATTGTTCAATTCATTACTCAAATAAAAAATTTGTTGAGACTGTTATGATTGATGGTAAGGGATACACTTGGAAAAATAAAAGAGATTCTTTAACTTTAATGCCTACACCTGATGATAAAGAGTATCGAAAAGGAACAGGACATACAGGAGATGGGTATGCTAAAATAGAATATGTTGGTACCGTAACTGAAAGTGTTGAATTAACAAATTTTTTTGAATATACTGGTTCTGTTCAAGAATTCACAGCCTTACAAAGTGGATATTATTTAATGGAATCTTGGGGAGCACAAGGTGGAAGTAATGGTAATTATTTAGGCAGTTATGGAGCATATACTGCAGGTTATATATATTTAAACAAAGGTGAAACAATTTATGTACAAGTAGGTGGACAAGGTAAAACAGCGACTACTGCTAATGATGTAAATTCACGTGGATATAATGGTGGTGGGTCATCTAATTCTTATGTGGGAGAAGTTAATGGTTCAGGTTCTGGAGGAGCAACAGATTTCAGATTAGTTGGTGGTGAATGGAATGATTCGTCAAGTTTAAGTTCACGTATAATGGTAGCAGCCGGAGGAGTAGGAAATGCAAATTGGTTAAGTCCAGCCTCTAATGCAGCTCCTGGTGGTGGACTAATTGGCTATGATGGAAAAAACTATAGAACAACTAGTGCAACTACATATCCGTACACTAATGCAGTAGGAGCAAATCAAAATTCTGGAGGTCTAGCAGGAATTGGTTTTGCCAACTTTCCGGGGTATAATGGTAGTTTTGGTATTGGTGGAGATGCGTTAAATACCAATGGTCACGGTTCAGGAGGTTCAGGTGGTTATTATGGAGGAGGTTCTGGTTCTTATAACGGAGGTGTTGTAGGTTCAGGTTCTTCAGGTACATCATATATCTCAGGACATACAGGAGCAGTTGCTATAAAATCAGAAGCAGATCAAACTCCCAAAGACGGATGTACAACTGGAACGACTGATAATAATTGTTCAATACATTATTCAAATAAAAAATTTATTGAAACAGCTATGGTTGATGGAAAAGGTTACAGCTGGACAAATGAAAAAGAAGTTTTAACCTTAATGCCTACTCCAGATGCTGGTGAATATCCAAAAGGAACAGGACATACAGGAGATGGGTATGCAAAAATAAAATACATAGGAAATAATGTCGAAAGTATTAATTTAACAAAAATTTATGAATATACTGGTTCAGAACAAGAAATAGTTTTAGAAGCAGGTACTTATTTTGTTACATTATATGGGGCTCAAGGTGGTACAGCTAGAATTAACACAAATTTAGCAGCAATAGGTGGTAAAGGAGCTACTGTAAGTGGTGAAATAACACTAGATAGTTCAACAACTTTATATGCCTATGTAGGCGGAAAAGGAGGAGATGCAACCACTACTACTGGTGGAATAGCTGGTTACAACGGTGGTGGTGCTGGAGCAAAAGATTCTAGAGATGATGATGATTCTGGAGCTGGAGGTGGAGCTACAGATTTAAGACTTATAAATGGTTCTTGGAATAACAGTGAAGGATTAAATTCCCGAATAATGGTTGCTGCTGGTGGTGGCGGTGGTAGATATGAGAATATTGGAGCACCAGGTGGAATTTTAACACCTATAAGTATAACTGGTAATGCTGGGTTTACCTATCAATTTGGAATAGGACAAAATGGAACACCTGATAGTGGTTCAGGAGGTGCTGGAGGTGGTGGCGGTTATTTCGGCGGAAGAGGCGGAAATACTAATGGCCAAGTTGGAGCTCCTGGTTATATTTCTTCTGGAGGAACATCTTATGCCTCAGGATGTGAAGGATGTAAAAGTGTTACTTCACAAACCGATTCTACTATAACAGAAAACAACACACATTATTCAGGATTATCTTTTGATTATATAACAATGCAAGCAGGAACATCAAACGGAAATACTGGTAATGGTTACATAACTATATTAAAATTAAATTAAAACAACTAACTTCTTAAATTTTAAGAAGTTTTTTAATTTCATTGAATAAGTATGTAAAAAAATATTGCTTAAAAGTTTAAAAAAATATATAATTAATTTATAGTATAGAGGTGTTTAAATGAAAAAAGGATTTACTTTAATAGAACTTTTAGCAGTTATAATTATTTTAGCAATAGTAGCTTTAATTGCAACTCCAATAATTATAAACGTAATTGAAGATTCAAAAAAATCTGCTAATAGGTCACAAGTGGAATTATTGTTAGGTGGAGCAAAACAAATTTATGCACAAAATTATTTAAACGAAGAGTATAAGGTTCTATTAACAGACACTAATATATATGGACATGAACTATTTCAGTTTTCAAAAGAATTGCCTGGAGTTGGAGTAGTTAAAATTAAAGATAATGGTGAAATATTTTTAGCAGTTGAAATAGATGGTATATGCTACACAAAAGATTATGAACAAGATGAAATAAGTGAAAATAAATTAAGTGAGGGCGATACATGCGTTCCTCTAACAGTTACAATGTCACCACAAAATACAAATTCAACAAATATTTATAGCAATGATATAAATGTTGAAATATATACAAACGGTGATGCTTTTAAATATTGTACACAAAATAATGCCGATATAACACAATCAATAAATAACTGTACACCTACAACATTAGTAAATAGTACAACACATAATTTAATTATTACAGAAGAAGGAAAAACTAAAGTATGTGCGCTACCAATAAAAGATGGTAGTGAATCAAGTGAAATAATCTGTTATGAATATAAACTAGATAAAACAATACCAACAATAACAGCAAAAACAGAAGACTTTAGTATCAAACAAGGTCAAAACATAGATTTTTCTACATATTTTGATACTACATTTGGACCTACTGGAGGTCAAATATTATGTAAACATAATAGTACATCAAATTTAACAGCTGATAATAATACACTAACATGTAAAGCAGTAGGGAATAATGGAATAGAATCAACTGAAGCATCTAAAACAATTACGGTTGAAGTTCCATGTGAAGATAGTTTAATAATAAAGGTAGATTTACCTGAAGGTTTAATACCAGTAGTAATAGCACCAAATGGAACAGTAACTAAAGCAGATGCTACTAATAAGTATGATTCCTATTATAGTTATTGTAAACAACAATGGGCAAATGCTGTTATGATTAATAATGACGCTGATAGAGATACTTATCAAAATGCATCAGAGGGAACTACAATTGATTTAAACTCGATATCAGCATATTATGTTTATATTCCAAGATATGAATATAAAATATTTGATACAGATACCACATCAAATAAAAATCAGCAACAATTAATAGATGTTAAATTTGTGACAAATACTGAATCTAAAAAAACAACCCCGACACTAAATGAATATTATACACATCCAGCATTTACATTTGGAGATACTGAACTAAACGGAATATGGGTTGGTAAATTTGAAATGACAGGAACTGAAACCACACCTACAATATTACCAGATATTACTGCAAGCACAAGTCTATTAGTTTCACAATTCTTTAATTCAATTATAGATATGGATACAGATTATAAAGTTACAAATGCAGATACTCATATGCTTAAAAATATGGAGTGGGGAGCTATGGCATATTTATCACATTCAAAATATGGAATAAGTGGAGAAATCAGGATAAATAATACAAGTACTTTTATAACAGGATGCGGAGCATCAACAGCAAGTGCTAATAGTTTAACAACATGTTCAATACGATATGGAAGTCAAACAAATAATATTTATCCGCAATCGACAACAGGAAATATATCAGGAATATTTGATACATCAGGTGGAGGCTATGAATATGTAATGGGGTACCAAGATCAAAATCATACAACTGATAGTGGTCTTGCTGCAAGTTTCTTTACTGATGTTAATAACTTAAAATATTTTGATACATATAGTTATGGTGGAAATTATACTGAGTATCATAGAGGACAATATGGAGATGCAACAAGAGAAGTATCTGGTTGGTATAGTGATTATGCTCTTTTTGTTAATTCAAGTAATTCATGGCTCATTCGTGGCGGATTTGCAGGTGCTAAATCTAATTCGGGAATGTTTATGTTCTATTTCAGTGGCGGTAATGCCAGTAGTAATATTACTTCTCGCGCAGCCTTGGTTACTTATTAATTATGTAACAACACTTAAATAAAAACTAAATAATAAGTATTAATAAAAGAAAAGCAATTTCAAAAACGAATGAAAAATTCGTTTTTTTATGTATTAACTATATTTTAGTAACTAAAGCAACTCCAATAATTTTAAATAAACTTGCTTTATTTATAACTCTAATCCTTATTAATTTTAACAAACTATAATCAAATTTAAAATGATATAAATTACTAACAAAACATCAAAGGATATAAAAAAATTAAAATATTACCAATTTTTTATGCAAAATACTGAAACTCAAAAAACTATTATATTGTAATATAATAACTAAGTGTGATAAAATATTAATAGGAGGGGTAAAATGGAAAAATATATACCAGATATATATCAAAAAAGTATCTTTAGCGTTAATTACGATATGTTAAAATCACGAGGAATAAAATGCTTATTAATCGATTTAGAAAATACAATATCCCCAATTACAGTTAAAGAACCAAATAGAAAAACAAGAGAACTATTTGATGAATTAAAAACTAAAGGATTTAAAGTAATTATATTTTCAAACGCACCAAAAAAATGTGTTAAACCTTTTAAAGAAATATTAGATGTTGATAGCTGTGCAAATGCTAGAAAACCATTTAGTAAAAAATACAATAAAATTTTAAAAGAATTTAATTATAACGTTTCAGAAGTAGCTTGCATAGGAGATCAATTAATTACCGATATAAAAGGTGGGAATAAAGTAGGAATAACTACAATTTTAGTTAATTCAATAGGAACAAAAGAAAGAATAGTAACTAAAATTACTAGAATGTTTGAAAAAAGAATCTTACAAAAACTAAGAGATAACAACTTATTCTCAAAAGGAAAATATTATGAATAAGTGCTATGGATGTGGAGTAAACACAGAAAACGATTTATGTGAAAGATGCTTTAGAATAAGAAATTATAACGACTATAAAAAAGTAAATGATACCAATGAAGACTATATACCTATATTAAAAAAAATAAACAAAACAAATGATTTAGTAGTTTTAGTAGTTGATTTATTTAATGTTAATGATATGTCAATATTTAACGAATATTTAAAAAATGATATCTTACTTGTTTTAACAAAAAGAGATTTATTACCTAAATCAGTTTATGATCAAAACTTATTAAATTACAATTACAATATAAAATGTAAAGATAAAATAATTATTAGTAGTAAAAAAAACCTACAATTTGATGAACTTTTAGAAAAAATAAATACACATAAAAAATCAAATAAAGTTTATATAGTAGGTTATACAAACGCTGGTAAATCAACTATGATAAATAAAATTATATACAATTATTCAGATTTAGAACAAGAAATAACAACTAGTCCAATTTCTTCAACAACTCTAAATGAAATTGAAATAAAAATAAATGATGCTTTAACACTAATTGATACACCAGGAATACTACTAGAAAATGATTTAGTAAATATAGTTGAACCAAAAAAACTAAAAACATTAGTACCAAATAAAGAAATAAAACCAATTACTTATCAAACAAAAGAAAAACAATATATTCAAATAGAAGATTTAGTTGAAATAGAAACTCAAAATATTAATTTGACTTTTTATATTTCAAACGCTTTAAAAATAAATAGAGTGTATAAACAAAAACAAAATAATATGATAAAAACAGAAATTAAAGTTAATAACCAAGATATAGTTATAAGAGGATTAGGATTTATAAGTACTAAACAAAAAGGAATAATTACAATTTATACAAAAGATAAAGTAGATATTTTTACTCGAGATAGACTAATCTGAGATAAATATCTTTTTTAATAGGAGGTGAATATATTGATAGCAAATGTCTTAGTTGAAATAAGAAAACTAGATAAAACTTTTACTTACTTTATACCAAATGAATTAAATGCCAAAGTAGGATGCCGAGTATTAGTTCCTTTTGGAAAACAAAACATAGAAGGTTTTATTGTAGAAATTATAGATAAAACAGAAATAGACTTAAAACCAATTATAAAACTAATTGATAAAGAACCAGTTTTAAATGAAGAACTACTAAAATTAGGAAAAATAATGCAAAAAAAATTACTATGCAATTTAATATCTTGTTATCAATGTATGCTTCCAAGTGCTTTAAAAGCTAATAAAAATAACCATACCAACATAAAAAAACAACTATATATAAAATTAATAAAAAAAGATTATATTCCTAAAACAGAAACAGAAAGAGCAATAATAAATTTATTAAACAAAGATATACCAAAAAATAAATTAACTGAAATATCAGTTTATACAACCAATAAATTAATTAAAAATAATATCTTAAAACAATATGAAAAAGAAGTATATAGAACTAATTACGAAGAAACAATTATAAAAAAAGATTTAACATTAACTCAAAATCAACAAGAAATAATAAATAAAATAAAAAATACTTATCAACCATATTTACTGCATGGTATTACTGGAAGTGGTAAAACAGAAGTATATATAAGATTAATAAAAAACACAATAAAAAATAACAAAAAAGCTATAGTATTAGTACCAGAAATTAGCTTAACACCACAATTTTTAAAAAGATTTCAATCTAGATTTGGAAACAAAATAGCCGTATTTCACTCAAAATTAAATGATGGTGAAAAATTTGATGAATGGCGAAAAATAAACAACAACGAGGTTGATATCGTAATAGGAACAAGAAGTGCAATATTCACACCATTTAATAATATTGGTATTATTATATTAGATGAAGAACATTCAAATACATATAAACAAGAAAATAACCCCTTTTATAATGCTATTGATATAGCCTTATTAAGAGGAAAATACCACAACTGCCCAGTTATATTAGGAAGCGCCACACCATCTGTAGAAAGCTATACAAGGTGCCAATTAAACATTTATCAATTACTAGAACTAAATCAAAGAATCAACAACATGCTTCCACATATAACACTTATAAATATGAAAAATGAATTTAAAAACAGAAACTTTATATTCTCAAAACTTCTAAAAGAAAAGATAAATGAAAAATTAAATAAAAATGAACAAGTTATGTTACTATTAAACAGAAGAGGTTATAAAACAATAGTTACATGCTCTCATTGTGGATTTATATATAAATGTAAAGACTGTGACATCCCGTTAACATACCATTTACAAAAAAATAAAATGCTCTGCCATTACTGTAACTACACCCATTATAAAGCTCATAAATGTCCTGAGTGCAACTCAGATTTAAATGAACGAGGAATGGGAACAGAAATGCTTGAAGAAGAAGTAAAAAAACACTTTCCTAATAGTAAACCAATTAGAATGGATATAGATACAACCAAAACCAAAAAAGCTCATGAAAAAATAATTAATGACTTTGAAAATAAAAAATACAATATTTTAATTGGAACCCAAATGATCGCTAAAGGATTAGATTTTAAAGATGTAACACTAGTAGGCGTTTTAAATGGAGATAACTCATTATTTATGCCAGATTATAAAAGTAGCGAAAGAACATTTCAACTACTGTATCAAGTAGCAGGTAGATCAGGTAGATCTGATAAACAAGGAGATGTCATAATCCAATGCTTTAACGATGACCATTACAGCTTAAAAACAGTAAAAGAATATGATTATATTAGTTTTTATAATAAAGAAATGGAAATAAGAAAAATACTTAAATATCCACCTTTTTATAATTTATCAACAATTAAAATAAGTGGATATAACGAAAAAGATTGTGAAATAGAAGGAAATAAAATAGCCACTTACTTAAAAAATAATATAAATAATATAAAAGTATTAGGTCCAGCATCAGCTCTAATGCCTAAAATAAATAAAACCTACCACTATCAAATAATTATAAAATATAAAGATAGTAAAACATTAAATGAAGGCTTAATTTTTATAAAAAATATGTATTCAAATAATAATAAAATAAAAGTTAGTATTAACATTAATGGCTAAATATGATAAAATTAAAATGTTAGGATGTGAATAAATGGATTTTTTAAATATAGAAATAGAAAAAGAATTAAAAATAATTTTTATGGGTACACCAGATTTTGCTGTACCAGTATTACAAGGATTAATTGATAACTACAAAGTAAAAGCAGTTATAACTCAACCAGATAGACTAAGAGGTAAAGATAATACAGTTAGTTTTTCACCAATAAAAAAACTAGCTTATCAAAATAATATTGTAACAATTCAACCAGAAAAAATAAAAGAAGATTACCAGGAAATAATTGATTTAGAACCAGATTTAATTATAACTTGCGCTTACGGTCAAATAATACCACAAGAAATATTAGATTGCCCAAGACTTGGTTGTATTAATGTTCATGCTTCACTATTACCAAAACTAAGAGGAGGAGCACCAATCCATAGAGCTATTATAAATGGTTATAAAGAAACAGGTATTACCATTATGTATATGAATGCTCAAATGGATGCTGGAGATATAATTTATCAAAATAAAATAACAATAGAAGATGATTACACATCAGAAATACTTCATGATAAATTATCTATTCTAGGAAAAGAAACATTACTAGAAATCTTACCAAAAATAATAGCAGGTACTAATGAAAGAATACCACAAAATAAAGACGAAGTAACCTATGCTAGTATAATAAAAAGAGATGATGAAAAAATCAACTTTAATAAAACTGAAAAACAAATATATAACCAAGTAAGAGGACTAAATTCATGGCCTGGAGCATATTGTAAATATAAAGACAAAATCTTAAAAGTTTGGTCTTGCTATAGAACAAATAACTTTCCTGAAGGTTTTGATGGACAAGTAACAAAAATATACCCAGATGGTTTTGGAGTTAAAGTTCATAATGGAGAATTAGTGTTCACAGAAGTACAATTAGAAGGTAAAAAAAGAATGCAAGCTAAAGATTTTGTAAATGGATTAAGCGAAGAATTTGTAGGTAAAATTTTACGATGAAAGAAACATTTAAAAATATAAAAGAATTATTAAAAAATCCTAGATATAAAGCAATCACTTTATTAGGAATATATGCAATATTTTTTATCTTTGTTTACTTAGTTATAAATTCAATAAATCAAATCCCAAACTCAAATGAAATAATAGAAACATCAATATTTCAATCCGAAACACAATACAGATTAACTTATAATACAGATGTTTATACATTTGATAATGGAGTATATACATTTAATGATTTAAATTATACAGATGAAACATTAATAATTAATTACGATTTAATAACACCTATAATTTTAGAACAATTAATAAATGATTCTACTTTATTATCCACTAACCATATTGGAAAATTTGATACAAGAACAATAACAATCAAACAATATGAACAAATAGTAAATAATGTAGAAGTTGAAAATGAAAATCAAATAATAATAAACATATTTAAAAATGAATTAGTAAGTAAAATGGAAATAATTTTAGAAGAATATAAAGGGTATAACATCCTTTGGGAAAGCGAGTAATATGGATTTTATAGTATTAATAACAGTAATACTAGGACTAATAGTTTTAGTATTTAAAAAACCAGAAAGTTTTGTTGTTTACATAGCAGTAGTTGATATATTTTTTAGAATATTAAGATTTTTAGCTAATAACATCAGCATAGATGATTTTCAAAACTTTATTTATAATAATTTTCCTAGTGATATATTTGCCATTGTGCACTCATATACATCAGGGATATTCACAACAGTACTAATGTGGACATTAGTAATATTATATATCTGGTTTGAAGTATATATAATAAAATTATTATTAAAGAAAAAGTAGTTGTAAAAAATCAACTATTTTTTGTTGAAAAAATTAAAAATAGTGTTATAATATTAAATTAAAAAAAGGAGAAAAACATGAAAAAATACATAAATCTAGAATTAAGAAGTAAAAACAACCAATATACTTTAATTTTAAATTCAAAAAAACATCAAGAAATAATAGAAATTGATAAACAAAACTATAAGCAAGTATTAAAAAAAATAACTGATATAAATAAATTAGCTCAATTTACATTAGATAAAGGAGTATATAAAGATGGCCCTATATTAGATATAACAGCAATAACAATGTTTATGTTACTATTTACAAGCTTAGTAGCACTTAATGTAACAATACTACCAACTTTATTAATCTCATCACTTATATCAATTTCTATAAAAGTAAGTAAACCAATTATTGAAAATAGAAGAATTAAAAAATTAAACAAAATAAAAGAACAAACTGCAAATTACTATAAAAGTATAAAAAGTAAATACAAACCAACTGTTAAAATAACTTCAATTAATGAATTTACTAACAAATACAGCTTGTGCAAAGAAAACCAAAATCATAAAGTAATAAAAAAACTAAAACAAACAAATAGTGATTTTTTAAAAACTTTAAAATTTATTAAAGAAGATTCAAACGCATTTGAATCTAAAATAAAAAAATTAAATTTGACAAAATAATTATAAATGGTATAATATACACCAATTTATTGAAAAAAAGGGGGAATTACAATGAGAATAGCACTTAAAAAAATAGATGATAAAGGTTTTATCTTAATTGAAAAAGAAACAATAGAGGTATGTCAAGAAAATATAAATGAAATTTTTATAAAATTAGTACAGTTACAAGAAAAAATAAAAGAGAAAATAAAAGAAACAAAACCAATTGATAAAATTTTTAATAAGAAAGAATACCAAAAATTACAAAAAAAATTATATTGTTGCCAAGAATTAAACACAATATTATTACCGGAAGTATTTAAAAATGATGAAAATACAATCAATAGACAAAATTTCCATCCAATCACAATAGAAAAAGAAAAAATGAGTATCGATGAAATATTCCATGCAATAGACAAGATGCAACAAAAACCAAATCCAACTAGACCAACATTAAAAGACTTTACGTTACAAAATGATTCAAATCAAACGCTTACTTTAATAAAAGAAGTAAAACACACAGAAATTACTTTATCAAATACCGAAAAAGAATTTCAAAAAGCACTTGCTAATAAAGAATTAGAAGAAGTAATAAAACTTATTATAAAAAATGGATATGATTTAAAAAAATTCAAACATTACATAATTGCAATGGATAAAAATAAAGAAACAATTCCAGCGATGATAGAAAAAATAAAAGAAGAACATCCAGAACGAAATTCAAAACAACAAAAATCAAAAATTATAATTAAATATGATGATCTAATAAAATAAAGATAAGAAAAAAACTTATCTTTTTTTATATAGACAAATATTTGTTTGTATGTTATAATTTAAAAAGATTAGGAAGTGTTTAAATGTACGGATATATAAAAGGAATAATTACAGAAATAGAAAGTGGTTTTATTATACTAGACAATAATGGGATAGGTTATTTAATAAATGTAGCTAACCCTTATTATTACAATATAAACCAAGAAGTAAAAATGTATATATACCAATCAGTAAAAGAAGACGATATAAGTCTTTTTGGATTCAAAAACTATGATGAAAAAGACTTGTTTTTAAGACTTATCGGTGTTAAAGGAATTGGAGCCAAAATGGCACTACCATTTTTAGCTGGTTCTATTAATGCTGTTATTGATGCAATAGATAGAGAAAATATTTTATATTTAAAAAAATTCCCAAAAGTTGGAGATAAAGTTGCTAGACAAATAATTCTAGATCTAAAAGGAAAATTAACAGAAACTAAAGTAGCAGATAAAGTCAACGATGAATTAGTAGAAGCATTACAAGCTTTAGGATATAAGCAAGTAAATATTAACAAAATTCTAAAAAACATTGACTATAGCGAAAGCATAGAAACACAAATAAAAACAGCTTTAAAGCTACTTATGAAATGAGGGAATTATGAAAATAGGAATAGATTTTGATGACACAATATTAAATATCAGTCCAATATATAATAAATATAAAAAAAAATATAAACTAAATTTAAATGACGAACAAAGTAAAAAGAAATTTATAAAAAAATATTATGCTAAAATGACCAAAGAAGCAGAAACAATGAAAAATGCTATTAAATACATAAACTTATTAAGTGAAGAACACGAATTACACATAATTACAGCCAGAGGTAGTGATTACCACAAAGGCTTAATAACCTCACTTCATAAATTTATAAAAAAACACCAAATAAATATTAAAAATATACACACAAATTGCTTTGGAAAATTTAAAAAAGAAAAATGCCAAGAATTAAATATTGAATTATTTATAGATAATGACACCAGAAATGTTGATGAAGTAAAAGAAATTACTAATTGTATTTTATTTGGAACAAAACAAGATTATGTACATGTTGAAAATTTTAACCAAGGAAATTACACAATGATAAATGATTGGGAAAAAATATATAAATATATTAAGGAGGAAAAATGGAAGAAAGATTAATAACTGGAGAAAATCTTAAAGAAGATAGTTTTGAAAAATCAATAAGACCCATTAATATAGAAGAATATATTGGCCAAACAGAAGTAAAAGAAAATATGAAAATATTTATAAAAGCAGCTTTGATGAGAGAAGAAGTTTTAGATCATGTTTTACTTCATGGTCCTCCAGGATTAGGTAAAACCACTTTATCCCACATTATAGCAAATGAAATGGGAACTAATATAAGAATAATAAGTGGTCCAGCTATAGAAAAAACAGGAGATTTAGCAGCGGTTTTATCAAACTTAGAACAAGGTGATGTTTTATTTATTGATGAAATCCATAGAATACCTAAATTTATAGAAGAAACATTATATTCAGCTATGGAAGATTTCACTTTAGATATAGTTGTTGGTAATGATACAAATGCTCGAAGTATAAATATTGATTTACCACCATTTACTCTAGTTGGAGCAACAACAAGAACTGGTGATTTAACAGGACCATTAAGAGATAGATTTGGTATAGTATCAAAATTAGCTTATTACACAAATGATGAATTACAACAAATAATAAAAAGAACTAGTAAAGTACTAGATTGTGATGTAACAGAAAATGCCGCTTTAGAATTAGCAAAAAGAAGTAGAGGAACCCCTAGAATAGCTAATAGACTATTCAAAAGAGTAAGAGATTATGCCCAAGTATTAGGTGATGGACATATAGATGAAAAAATAATAAAAATAGCTTTAGATAAATTAAAAGTAGATTCATTTGGTTTAGATGAAACAGATTACAACTTATTAAAATCAATCATTGAAAAATTTAATGGTGGACCAGTAGGAATAGATGCTATAGCATCTTCAATAGGAGAAGAACAAACAACAATAGAAGATGTTTATGAACCATATTTATTACAAAACGGTTTTATAAAAAGAACTAGCCGAGGTAGAATAGTAACTGATAAAGCATATGAACATTTAGGAATTAAGAAAAATATATAATTTATATATATTTTTTTTATACATTAATGTATAATATGTTTGGGTGATTACATGAAAACAGATGATTTTAATTACGATTTACCAGAAAATTTAATAGCGCAATCTCCATTACAAAAAAGAGATTCATCAAAATTAATGGTAGTAGATAAAGATAAAAAAACTATTGAACATAAACAGTTTAATAATATAATAGATTATTTAAATGAAGATGATATTTTAGTTATTAATGATACAAAAGTAATACCAGCTAGATTAATTGGAACAAAACAAGAAACAAATGCAGTTATAGAAATATTACTTTTAAAAGAAATAAATAAAGATACTTATGAATGTTTAGCAAAACCTGCTAAAAGAATAAAAATAGGAACAATAGTAACATTTTCTAATAAATTACAAGCTGAATGCATAGAATGTAAAGAAGATGGTATTAGAATAATTAAACTTAAATATGAAGGTATCTTATTAGAAATATTAGAAGAACTAGGTGATATGCCACTACCACCTTATATTCATGAAAAATTAGAAGATAAAGATAGATATCAAACAGTTTATGCTAAAAATCATGGCTCAGCAGCAGCACCAACAGCAGGCTTACATTTTACAAATGATTTATTAAAACAAATAAAAGATAAAGGTATTAAAATAGTTCCTGTAACACTACATATAGGATTAGGAACATTTAGACCAGTAGCAGTAGAAAACGTTTTAGAACATAAAATGCACAGCGAATACTATTCAATAACAAAAGAAACAGCTGATATTTTAAATAAAGCAAAAAGAATAATAGCAGTTGGTACAACAAGTGCCAGAACGTTAGAAACAATAAAAAATAAACATAATACATTTAAAGAAGATAGTGGATTCACTGATATTTTTATATATCCAGGATATGAATTTAAAGGTTTAGATTGTTTAATAACTAATTTTCACTTACCAAAATCAACATTAATGATGTTAGTATCAGCACTAGCAACTAAAGAATTAATAATGGAAGCATATCAAAAAGCCGTTGAAAATCAATATAGATTCTTTAGTTTCGGTGATAGTATGTTCATAAAAAGTGAAAAAAAATAAAAAAAATAAAAAAAACTATTGCAATATTCGTTTTGTTGGTATATAATTAATTATGTCATCAAGACAAAGCGATGCCTGAGTGGCGAAATTGGTAGACGCACAGGACTTAAAATCCTGCGGGAGTC
>CAYJEL010000016.1:0-15801 GCA_964369245.1 uncultured Muribaculaceae bacterium | reverse complement strand
TATTATCATACCCTAATTCATAACTAGTAGCGTAAGTTCTAGAATGTTCTAATAACTTTTCTATTTGTTCATTATATAACTCTTGTCTTGACTCATTTATAGTACTACTTACAATTGGTATTATAATCATTAATAATACCCCTAATATAATAAATATAGCTAACAATTCAACCAAAGTAAACCCCTTAGACTTACTATTAAAAAAACTATTTTTCATATGACACCCTCTTTTTCTACTATATAAATAATAACACATCACCATAAAAATTACAATAAAAAAAGAATTATTCTAAATCTTCATTTGATAAGGAAGATTCATTTAATTCTTCTTTTTTAAATTTAACAATTACATCAATTAATTCACTTCCAGGTAAAACATTTTGCTCATAAACAATACCATTACCTTCAAACACATAATCAACTTCTAATAAATTAAGTAATGAAATAACCTCTATTTTACTATAACCAATTAAATTAGGCATCAATATATTTCCATTAGTAACTAAATATATTTTATCACCACTTAATAACTTACTATTATCTAAAGGATATTGATTAGTAATAATATCACCATCACCTAAAACAACAACCTCTAAACCTTTAATTGTTAAATCATCTTTAATAACATTAATATTTTTATTTTTATAATTTGAAATACTTACTTCTGTATAACTATCAATATCTACATCATTTGAAATAATTCCCAAATATTTAGCAATCGATTCAATTGATGGTTGTACTAAACTAGAAACAGATCTACTAGTAGGAACATTTGGTTCCTTAACAGAAGCAAAAATAATTATCTCAGGATCTTCATAAGGAAACATTCCACTAAAAGAATAAATATTATTTATCTTAGTATATCCACCGTGTTCCTCACTATAATATTGACCAGTTCCAGTTTTACCAATAACAGATAAATCATCAACTTGATAATAAGTACCTGTTGCAACACTTGAATCTAAATTAACTGTATTATACATTAAAGTTCTCATGTAATCACTAGTACTAGAAGAAATAACATTTTCAACTACTTCTACAGAACTTTCATATACAACCTCACCATCAGTAACTATTTTATCAACTATATTAGGTCTTACCATATTACCATTATTAGCTATTAAAGATAAAGCTTGTAACTGTTGTATAGGAGTTGTTAAAATACCTTGTCCAAAAGATGCTGAGGCAATTTCAATTGGATATGTAAAATCTAATTTACCACTCATTTCACGAGGTAAATCAATTCCAGTAGTACTTCCAAAACCATATTTATTAAAACAATCTTTTAACTCTGAAGCACTTAATTTATCTTGCATTATAGTACTTACAGCAACATTACTTGATAATTGAAAACCTACATCATAAGTTATTTCTCCCCAACCAACATTATTCCAATCACTAACAACATCTTCTTCTATCTCAATAGAACCAGATAAAAACGTTTCATTACCATCATATACACCATTTTCCATAGCACACATATAAGTATATATTTTCATAACACTTCCTGGCTCATAAACAAACGAAGTTAAAGGATTCTCATAATTAGTAATTGTATTTAAATCATTAGGATTAAAAGAAGGCGAAGAAGCACTACCTAATATATCACCTGTTTTAGCATCCATTACAGTAAAAGTAATCCATTCAGGTTCATATAATTCTTCTATATCAGTAACAGAAGATTCAATAATTCTTTGAACATTAGAATCAAGTGTTAAATAAACATCACTACCAGATAAAGCATCTATTTTTTCTTCTTTAGTATCAGGTATTTTATAACCAAATCTATCAGCTTGATAACTTTGATAACCATTAATTCCTCGTAATATTTCTTCATACTTAGATTCTATTCCTAACTCACCAGTTATTTTTTCTTCTAACTTTGTAACAACAACATCATCACTAATAACGACTGAAACACTCCCAGTATATTCACCATCCTCATAAATTGATAACGAAGCAGAACCACTAACTAAAGCTTTTAAAACATTATTATTAATACTAATATTTTCACTATCACTTCTAAATACAACATTAAAAGAATTATATAAAGATTTTAAAATAGGTTCTAATTCATATTCATTTCCAACTGTAACAGTTATAGTATTTTGTTTTTTAGCATAACCCAAAATATAAGATGCAAAATCCCCATTTGGATAATACCTTTCATAACTAGCTTCAAAAGAAATACCAGGAATTTTTAAATTTTCTAATTTTTGTTTTGTTGATTCATTTATATTTCCATAAACACCCAAATAAGTTTGATATAAACCTTTTTCCTTACCACTATTTAATAACTCTAAATAATAATCCTTCTCGCCACCTAAAACCGAAGCTAAAGACGAAGCAGTATAATCATAATCAACAACATGATATGGAATACTAGAAGACCCAGTTCTACTTTCATTTAAATAAGCTATTACCGTATAAGTAGTAACATCAAAAGCTAAATTATTACCCTCATTATCATATACATTTCCCCTTTGAGCATACAAAGTAGTTGTATAAGTATTACGATTAGAAGCAAATTCACTCATATTTATATCATAAACTACAGGAAACAAAGCAACATATACATATTGCCCATATAAAACAATTAAACAAAACAAAAAAAAGAAAAAAACATATTTTGGAGATTTAAATGTATTTTTCTTTATTTTCATGATTCACCTCTTAATCAACTATTATAATATTATTATTATTATACGCCAATCCTAAATCTTTTACAACCTTTTGAACATTATCAAAACTAATAAGTTCATTAACTTGCATAGTTAAACTTTCAACATTTCTTTCTTCTTGTGTTATATCATATCTAAGTTGTTCATTTGTCATTTGTTGATTACCAATACTAGCACCAATAAAAATCTGCACTAAGATAGTTGATAAAAAACAACAAATACCAGTAAAATATAAAATCTTTTCCCCTTTTGTAAACTTTTTCATTATTTTATCCTTTCAATAACTCTTAGCATAGCACTTCTACTTCTTCTATTTAAATCAATCTCATTTTTACTAGGTTTAATCGCACCTACTAATTTAAATGATGGTTGATATTCCAAAGGAATAATCGGTAAATTTTTAAACACCTTATCGATCTCAGTTTTTTGTTTAAAAATACTTTTACACATCTTATCTTCCAAAGAATGAAATGTAATAACACCAATTCTTCCATTTATACCTACTAACTCTAAAGCTTGATTAATACTACTTTCAAATACATCTAACTCTTTATTAACTTCAATCCTAATAGCTTGAAAAGTTTTTCTAGCTGGATGCTTATCATTTCTATATGAAAAAGGAACATTTTCTTTAATAACCTCAGTTAATTCTAAAGTTGTTTTAATAGGCCTATTTTTAACAATTCCCTTAGCTATTGAAACAGCGTATTTCTCTTCACCATAACTTCTTAATATTGATATTAAATCTTCTAATTCATATTCATTTACAACATTATAAGCAGAAAAGTCATTACTTTGATCCATTCTCATATCTAACAAAGAATCATTGTGAAAACTAAAGCCCCTAGTATCAACATCTAATTGTGGAGAAGAAACCCCTAAATCATATAAAATAGCATCAACTTCATAAACACCAATTTCATTTAACTTCTCTTTTAAATTAGTAAAATTACTATTAATTATTTTAAAATTATTACCAATACTACTTAACTTCTCACTTGCCACTTTAATCGCATCACTGTCTTGATCAAAAGCATATAAAAATCCCTCTGGTATTAACTTTAAAATCTCACTACTATGACCAGCGTATCCTAAAGTACAATCAACAACAATACTATCCTTTTTTAAATTTAAATTTTTAATACTCTCATCAAGTAAAACACTTATATGCATAAATCACCTACATTAGAAAATAAACTATCCGCTATATCAGATATATTATCTTCATTATTATTTAAAAACTCTTCCCATCTAGTTTTATCCCAAATTTCTAATCTCTCATTAACCCCTATAATGACACATTCCTTTTTTAAATCAGCATATTCAATTAAAGACTGATTTAAATTTATACGACCCTGCTTATCTACTTCACACACAGATGCCCCTGATAAGAAAACTCTTAAATAATTTCTAGCTTCTTTCGTATTTGGTAAATTCTTATATTTTAAAGCAATATCATTAAATTCTTTTTTTGAATAAACAAATAAACAACCATCTAAACCTTTAGTCACAATAAAACCTTCCCCTAATTCAACCCTGAATTTTGAAGGAATAGTAATTCTGCCCTTATCATCGATAGCATGTTTATATTCACCCATGAACATAATATCAACCACTTTCAACCATTTTTTACCACTTACTACCCATATTTTACTATTTTTTAATAAAATTGTCTATATTATTTACATTATTAGACAAAAAAAATTATAAACCTATAATCTTTCCAACTTCTTCTACTACCTCATTACTAACATTCTCGTACACATCATATTCACCCATAATTTCAACATGATTCCCACAACCTAAAAGATAATAACTATTTTTAACATTTATATGTTCAAGTAACTCTTCTCCAGGATATATATTATCCCCCTCTAAATTTACCCTCTTATTATAAAAATCGTTTACAGCATAATCTAAATAAAAATCATTAACCAAAGCTAAACACTCAGGAAACTTTACCAAAGTAAAACTCTTACCTAAAAACTTTTTATAAACATCTGGAATTTTAATTTCACCATTTTTTATTTTAAAATTATATTCACCATATACCATACAATCACCTCAAAAGTAAAAATATTATATATTAATTATTAATTAATGTCAAAAAAAAACTAACAAATGTCAGTTTAAATACTTAATGGTAGCGACGATAAGATTCGAACTTACGACCTACTGGGTATGAACCAGTTGCTCTAGCCAACTGAGCTACATCGCCATAAAAAGTTAAGCAATATAATAATATCATATTTCCTAATCTTTGACAAGTATATTTGTTAAAAAAATGAAAAATTGTAAATTAAAACTTCTAAGGCTTTACCACAAAATTAACACTGTGATATTTATAGTATGAACTATTAAAACTATTTGCCATATCTTGAGTCCCAGCATATGCTGTTGTTAAACTCATACAGTTTTCAAACATATTTCTAATATTAACCCCATCTTTCAAAACAAAACTACTTAAATCTAAATATTCTAAATTAACAGAATAATCAAACATTCTATTCATTTCAACAACTTTACCTGTATCAAAACTACTTAAATCTAAATTTATTAAATCAGTTGTTCCTCCGAACATAGATTCCATATCAGTTACATTACTTGTATTAAAATTACTTAAATCCAGCTCTCTAATAGATGACCCTCCAAACATAGTACTCATAGTTGTTACATTACTTGTATTAAAACTACTCAAATTTATAGTTTTAATGCCAGAGTATCCAAACATACCAGACATATCAGTTACTTTCGATGTATCAAAACTACTTAAATCTAAATTAGCCATTTGACCTAATCCAATAAACATATTTTTCATAGTTGTCACATTACTTGTATTAAAATTACTTAAATCTAAGTTTGTTAAACTATTTGTTGAAGAAAATACTTCTGTCATATTTATAACTTGACCTGTATCAAAAACATTAATTTCATTATCTTTAAAATCAATTTCTGTAATATTTACCATTCCTCGAAACATACTATTAGTTAACCTAGCACCAGCATCGTCATATGTTGCTCCTAAATCTTCATGAGCTAATATAACACCATTGTTTTGGATTTTCAAAGTATTTCCTGAAATAAAACCCACTATTGAATAATCTTGATTAATTGATAAATCTGTAGTACTACTTAAATCTAAACCTTCATCAATAGTTGATTCAAAAACTATTCTTGTTACAGTATCAAATCCTGACAAAGCAGTAACTTTGGTATTAAAATCATGACCGCTAATCATTTTATTATAGGATATTTGTGCTACTTTACAATCAGTATTATAACTAAACTCATACTGATTTATACTATTACTCCATTTATAAACAATACAACCTTCTAACTCTGAACCTGTTAAAGGATTTGTTGGTAATTCAGAAATTAAACCATCACTAATTAAATCCTCAAATTGTAAAGTTTTCTCAATTCCATCTTCGATTCCTAAATTATTATTAACTGAATATTTTAATGCTTGGTCTAACAAAATATCTATTTGACTATCATAAGCATTTTGCTTTGAATTATTTATAACACCATTCGTAACAGGAATTATAATAGCTAAAATAACTCCTAAAATTATTAAAACTGCTAATAACTCAATTAATGTAAATCCACCTGACATTAATTTTATATTTTTTTTCATATTATACCACCTTTACTATATAAATTATAACACAAAAAAATAAAGAACAAAATCTTTATTTTAAATTATCTAATTTTTTTAAAATGATTATATAAATCATTAACTAATTCTTGTTTAACCTCTAAAACATCTTTCATCGGATTAACAATATTTAACTCTTCATATTTCTCAGTACCTAACTTGTGATATGGAATGAATTCTACCTTACTAACATTTTTAATTTTTCTAATATACAAACTAAATTCGTTAATATATTCATAACTATCAGTTAAATCAGGAACAATAACTTGTCTTAACCAAACTTCTTTACCAGATTTATTTAGTAATTCAATAAATGATTCAACTTCATCTATATCTAAACCAGTCAAATATTTATAACCATCACTAGTAACATGTTTAATATCTAATATTACTAAATCCACTAAAGATAATATTTCACTAATATCTGAAACACCAACACCAGCAGTATCTAAAGCAATATGAATATTTTCTTTTTTTAATAAATTACAACATTCAATTAAAAATTTAGGTTGTAAAAGTGGTTCACCTCCAGAAAAAGTTACCCCACCTTCCTCACCAAAATAAGGTTTATATCTTTTAATTTTAGAAACTAATTTAGAAGCTTCATAATTTAATTTACCCATTTTCCAAGTTTCAGGATTATGACAATATAAACAGCGTAATTTACACCCGTTTAAAAACACAACACATCTAATACCTGGACCATCAACTAAACCTAAACTTTCAATAGTACTTATACTTCCCATCATATATTTTCGTGGAAAGTTCTAGAAATAACTTCTTCTTGTTGTTTTTTAGTTAAACGATTAAATCTAACAGCATAACCAGATACTCTTATTGTTAATAATGGATATTTTAAAGGATCATTCATAGCTTCAATTAAAACTTCTCTGTTTAAAACATTAACATTTAAATGATGAGCATTTTGAACGAAATAACCATCTAAAATACCTACTAAATTATCAATTTGAGATGCTTTATCTTTACCTAAAGCACTAGGAATAATTGAAAACGTATTAGAAATACCATCTTGACAATAATCTTCATAACTTAATTTAGCAACAGAATTTAAACTAGCTAAAGCTCCATTTTCATCCCTTCCATGCATAGGATTAGCTCCAGGTGCGAAAGGCATACCTTTTTTACGACCATCAGGAGTTGAACCAGTTTTCTCACCATAAACAACATTAGAAGTAATAGTTAATACAGATAAAGTATGCTTAGCACCTCTATGTAATTTATGTTTAGTTAATTCACTATAAAATTTTTCTAATATAGAACTTGCTATACTATCGACTCTATCATCATCATTTCCAAATTTAGGAAATTCACCTGAAACATCAAAATCAACCATGATACCATTTTCATAAACTGGTTTAACAGTAGCATATTTAATAGCCGATAAAGAATCAGCAACAACTGATAACCCAGCAACACCAAAAGCCATTAATCTCTCAACAACCGTATCATGTAAAGCCATTTGACTTTTCTCATAAGCATATTTATCATGCATAAAATGAATAACATTCATAGTATCAACATAATTTTTAGCTACAATTTCTAATACTTTGTTATAAGATGCCATAACTTTATCATAATCTAAAACTTCATCAGTCATAGCTTCAAATCCATCAAATACTTTAATATTTAATACTTCATCTACTCCACCATTCATAGCATATAATAAAGATTTAGCTAAATTACATCTAGCTCCAAAATATTGCATTTGTTCCCCTAATTTCATAGCAGAAACACAACAAGCAATACCATAATCATTCTCATATAAAGGATTCATTAAATCATCATTTTCATATTGAATAGAATCAGTTTCAATTGATAACTTCGCACAAAACTTCTTAAACTCAATTGGTAAATCTTTACTCCATAAAACAGTCATATTAGGTTCAGGAGCAGGTCCTAAATTAGTTAAACTATTTAATATTCTAAATGCAGTTTTAGTAACTAAACTACCACCCTTAGTCATACCAGCAATTGAAGCAGTTACCCAAGTAGGATCACCTGAGAATAAAGCATCATATTCCTTAGTTCTTAAATGACGTACAAGTCTTAATTTAATAACAAATTGATCCATTAATTCACAAGCTTCTTCTTCAGTTAAAACACCACTTGCTAAATCCCTTTCAATATAAATATCAAAAAATGCATCAACACGTCCTAAACTCATAGCAGCCCCATTATTTTCTTTAACAGCAGCTAAATAACCAAAATAAGTAAATTGAATAGCCTCATATGCATTTAAAGCCGGTTTAGACATATCAATACCATAAGATAAACCCATTTCCTTAATTTCTTTTAAAGCTTTAATTTGTTCTGAAACCTCTTCACTTAATAAAATATTTTCCTCAGTTAAATTTTTACCTAAAACTTCTTTATCAAGTACCTTTTGTTCAATTAAATAATCAATACCATATAAAGCAATACGACGATAATCACCTATAATACGACCACGTCCATAAGCATCAGGTAAACCTGTTAAAATACCCACCTTACGCATAGTTCTCATATCTTTAGTATAAACATCATATACACCTTGATTATGAGTTTTACGATACTTAAATTGTTCTTCAACAGTACTATCTAAAGTATAACCATATTCTTCTAATGAATTATAAACCATATTCATTCCACCAAATGGATTAACTATTCTTTTTAAAATACTATCAGTTTGTAAACCAACAATAACCTCATTATCTTTATCTATATATCCAGGTTTAAAATTATTAACACCAGCTGCAACAGTAGTATCAATATCTAAAACACCTTTTTTTAATTCTTCTCTTAAATTATCTTCACAAATATCCCAAACTTTTTTAGTTTTTAAAGTAGGTTCAGATAAAAAAGAATCATCCCCTAAATACTCTTTATAATTTAATAAAATAAAGTTTTGAACATCAATTTCTTTATTCCAATTTCCTTCAATAAAATTTTTCCAAGCTTCCATATATACCTCCATATAAATTATATCATATTCTTACATTTTAAACTGTTGCAATTGCAACAAATAAAATAAAAAGAACATTCCTGTTCTTAAAATCCTCTGTTTCTTAAAAACGCTGGAACATCATCATCTTCCTCATCAATATTTTCTACCGGACGAGCAAAATTATGCAAATTTTCCTTTTTTTCTTCTTCGAAACCTGTTGCAATAACAGTAACAATTAATTCATCATTTAAATTTTCATTAATAACTGCCCCAAATATTGTATTAATATCAGTATTAGCACTAGCTCTAATAACCTCAGCAGCTTCTTCAACTTCGAATAAAGTTAAATTAGAACCACCTGTAACATTAATAATAGCATCAGTAGCACCTACAATACTTGTTTCTAATAAAGGACTTGATACAGCTTGTAAAGCAGCTTCTTTAGCTCTTCCTTCACCTACACCCATACCAATACCAATTAAAGCATTACCACGTTTCTCCATAACAGTTTTAACATCAGCAAAGTCTAAGTTAATTAACCCAGCAACAGCGATCAAATCTGAAATAGATTGAACACCTCTTCTTAAAACATTATCTACTTCTTTAAACGAATCAACAATTGAAGTTGACTTATCAATAATTTCTCTTAATTTATCATTAGGAATAACAATTAAAGTATCAACATGTTTTTTAAGTTCTTCCAAACCAGCATGAGCTTGTTGTAACCTTTTTTTACCTTCAAAACTAAACGGTTTAGTAACAATACCAACAGTTAAAGCACCCATTTCTTGAGCAACAGAAGCAACTACTGGTGCTGCACCAGTACCAGTTCCTCCACCCATACCACAAGTAACAAAAACCATATCAGCACCTTTAAGTGCATCCATAATCTCTTGCTTAGATTCTAAAGCAGCTTCTTTACCAACTTGTGGATTTGCTCCAGCACCTAACCCATTAGTAAGTTCTGTACCAATTTGTATTTTAACAGGAGCTTTTGAGTTATTTAAAACTTGTAAATCAGTATTTGCTACTATAAAATCTACACCTTTAACCCCTGATTCAATCATTCTATTTACAGCGTTATTACCGCCACCACCAACACCAATAACCTTTATATTAGCTAATTGATCCATTTCTAATCCAAACATTCTAATCCTCCCTTATTCGCCAAAAAAATAATCAAACACTTTACCTAAAACCGAATCATTATTCGGATTTTTCTTAGAAGATTTAAGTTCATCTTCAGCAGAAATCATCGTATAATCCTTATTTTTTAATTTATTAACAAAATAAATAATATTACCATAAGCAGAAACATATTTATTATTTCTAATGCCTATTAGATTAACATTTCCTATTATAGCACAATTTCCTAGTATTTCTCTACAAATTTGTTCAAAATTCATCATATTTGACATCCCACCAGTCACAAATATTTTATGTGGTTTATGATTTGTCATATGATTAAGTTCATTTTTAGCTAGTGTTAAAATCTCAATAATTCTAGAAGTCGCAACCTCAGAAATTTCATGTTGACTAATTTTTATTGTATCACCATGTTTATTTACCATTTCTCTAATTTCATTACTTACTAAATTTTTTCCAGCATAAGCAAACTTTTCTTTTAATTCACTTGCAGTTTTATCCTCAATTTTGTACATATAAGCTATATCACTATCAACATTACTACTACCCTTAGCTAGTATACCATGTTTAACAACAATACCCTTGTTATATAAAGACACCTCTGTTTTTTCATATCCTATATTTATTACAGCCGAAATGTTTTCTTCAACTTCTGAATTTTTAAAAACACTCATATCTCCAATACAACCAAACGAAATATCAATCACATCAACATTTATCATGTTAAGTAAATTAACAACTGAGTAAATGTTTTTTTTATGTGTTGTTGCCATTAAAGCTCTTATTGCTAAAGATGTTCCAGATAACCCAATCGGTTCTTTTACAATCTTACCATCTAATTTATAATCAATAGGTATTACAGTTACTATTTCACGATTTGAATCATTTTGATTAACTGCAGCTTCTTTAATAACTCTATTAATATCATTTATACCAACCATAGATACTTCTACTTGACCAGTAATCAATGTAAACTCAGATAAATAACTAGGAATAGTTGTAATAACTTTATTAATTTTAAAATCAACCATTTCCTCTATATTTTTTATAGCAATTTCTAAACTTTTTTTAGCTTCCTCACTATCAATAATTAACCCTTTTTTTATTCCTTTTGATTTTGTTGAAGTAGCTGCTAATAAATTATACTTTCCTAGATAAAACTCACATACCACAATTTTAATAGTATCTGTCCCAAAATCTACGCTAGTATAAATCTTTCGCACTTTCATCACCTACTTTTATATTCTAATTATACATTATTTTTTCACATTTTCAAAGATATTTATTCTAAAATTACAAAATTATTTCCATAATCTAAATATAAAATACCATTTTCCTTTGGTAAAGAGGTCATAAACTCTAAATATTTATTCATTTTATCAAATGTACTTATATTAACATAAACATAATTACCATCAGTCATACTAAGTAAAAACCTATTATCATCAACCTCATTTGGTTTAAATTCGATTTCCGATATTCTACTTAATATATCACTATCTAAATTATATAAACATTCCATAAATTCATCATAATAACTATCTGTTATATAATTTAAAACCGTTGGTACAACAAATATATCATCAACAACTTGTCCATCACTTAAAACAGTTTGATTAATATGATTATAATAAAATAACGGTTTATTAAAAACAATATCAATATATACCTCAGTAAACCATCTTTTAGAAACATTAACTTCTTTAATATATATATTCTCACTTAATCTATTTTCAATATCACGACTAAAATTAGAAAAAGTATTAGGATAATCACTAATTAAAGCAATATCAATAACATCTTGTTCATTTAAAATCATTTCACCCGACACATAAATATTAGTAATTTTTAAATTCAATAACTTATATATACCAAAACCTAATATAATTACACACAAAAGAAAAATTAAAATTCTCTTAAATTTAACTTTTACCCTTTTTTTCTTTTTCATGCAATCACCTAATCTACAAATTCTTGTTCACATATTAAATCTATATCATATGTTTTTGATACATTATCTTTTACTTTTAAAATTAACTCTTTTACATCAGTACCCTTAGCTTTATTAAAATTAATTATAAAATTAGCATGCTTCTCACTAACCTTAGCTCCACCTACAGAAACACCTTTCATTCCACAACCTTCAATTAACTTCCATGCTGCATTATCTACTGGATTTCTAAAAACACTACCAGCTGATGGAAAATCCAAAGGTTGAGATTCTAATCTTCTTTTTTTTCTATCAGCCATTACATCTAAAATAGCATCTTTTTTACCATTCTTTAAAAATAAAGTAGCTTCTAAACATATATAATCAGGATTCTTTTGTAAAAAACTAGTACGATAGTGAAAATTCATTTCTTTATTACTTAAAGTTTTAATCTCTAAAGAAGGGGTTAAAACTTTAACCTTATTAACAACATAACCCATATCAGAACCATAACAGCCAGCATTCATAAAAACAGCTCCACCTAAAGTTCCAGGAATACCAGAAGCAAATTCAAAACCAGTTAAACCATACTTAGCTACCTTATAAGCAAGTCTTATTAAATTAACGCCTGCTCCAACAGTTACCAAATTATTTTTAACTTCAATCTTATCAAATAAATCTAAACTAATTAATACCCCATCATAACCATTTACAAATATTAAATTAGATCCCCCACCTAATAATTTATGTTTTATCTTTTTTTCAACTAAATATTTTTTTAATTTAATTAAACACTCGATATTTTCAGGATATACTAACGCTTTAGCATTCCCTTCTATCTTAAAAGTATTATACTTACTTAATTTAATATCATGTAGTACTTTACCAACTTTTAATTTTTTTAACTCTTCTATCATTATTTACTTCCCTTTACTAAAGATTTTAACTCTTCGTAAATAAGTTGACCACTATTACTAATCTTCATTTTATTTAAATTACTTTTAATTTCATCTAATTTATTTATATCATTAATTAATGTATCAACATATCTTACTAAGATATCCCCTTTTAAATCTTTTTCTAAAACCATATAAGCAGCATTTTTTTCTACTAAATCCAAAGCATTTTTTTCTTGGTGATTATTAGCTACATATGGACTTGGAATAATAATACTAGGTATTTCTAAAGCAATAATCTCACTCATAGTAGAAGCACCAGCTCTAGTAACCATAACATCTGTTTTTTTCATAATACCAGGTAACCCATCAACAAACGGTACCACCTTAACATTACTTGGAAAAGTTAAATTACTAATTCTTTCATAATCATTTTTACCAGTAACAAATAATACTTCATAATTCTTATTATTAAATAAAATCATTGTATTAACTAAAAAATCATTAACAAAAGTTGCCCCTAAAGAACCCATTACAAATAAAACTAACGGTTTATCTTCTTTTAAATTAAACTCCTTTTTACTTTTAGCTTTTATTTTTAAAGCACTCTCACTACAAGGATTACCAGTTAATACAACTTTATCCTTATCAAAACATTCTAAACTTTTTTCAAAAGAAACACCTATTTTATCAACCTTTTTACTTAAAAAAACATTTGATTTTCCAGGTAAAATATTTTGTTCGTGTAAAAATGTTTTAACCCCTAACTTTTTAGCAGCTAATACTACTGGAACAGTAACATATCCCCCAACACCTATTACAACATCAGGTTTAAAATTTTTAATTATTTTCTCACATTTTTTTTGAGCTTTTATTAAACAACCTAAAGTTTTAAAATTCTTAAATAAATTCTTTTTAAAAAAACCATATATTTCTACTTCTTCATAAGGTATACCATATTTAGGAACAATATCTTTTTCCATACGATTATGAGTTCCAATATATATAAACTCACTATCAGGTTCATTTTCTTTTATTTTTTCTATAATAGCTAAAGCCGGATAAATATGTCCACCCGTACCACCAGCACTTATTATAACTTTCATTATACCACCTCTTACAATTATACACTAATATTATATGAGATTACAACTTTTATTATAATATTTATACATACAAATAACTACAATATATTTAAATAACAAAAAACAAGATTTAAAACCTTGTTTCTAATATTCTTTATTTCATATAATAATTAGAACCTTGAATTGTTCCAAATTTAGATATTTCCTCTAAACTTCCAAAATTCATATTTCTATATAAATCATCAACAGCAACAACTGCTTCCTTACTATATAAATCTATTCCCTTAACTTCATCTTCCGTTAGAGGTTTATCCCACATTCTAGCTTGAGATATATATAAATATCCCTCTCTATTTTCCGATAATATACTAGTCCCAAAATAAAATCCACTATAAGGCGTAAAACTTTGATTGTTTTCTCTTTTCAATTCCCCATTGATATAAAGTTTGTTCACATTATTCTTATGATCATGAACAACAACTAAATCTGTCCATTTATCATAATAAGAACTATAATCTACATTTCCATGAATACTAGTGGAACTGCCTGTAAACTGAAAACTAATTCCAGAACTCCAATAATGATTACCATATAACCCCATATGATAATAATTAGCTTGTTCACTTCTATTTATATTAACCTTAATAGCTATCGTATAACCATCTACTGCAAAATCACTTTGATTAACATCAGTACTAATATATGTTCCACCTTCAAATTTAAACCACTCATCAGGTTCAGAAACATATTCTAAATCACCTTCACAAGAAGTACTTCCAACAACCGTCCCAATACTAGACAAATTACTATCTAAATTAAAATTTTTATATATATTTTCAATACTAACAATATTCTCATAATCAAAATCAATTTCACTAATTTCATCTATACTCAATTCTTTTTTCCATATAATTAAATCAGATATTTTACCAGTTAAAGACCCACTTCTTGCATTAGTACTATTACCTATATAAAACTTATCATAAGCGCTAATAACAACATCATTTAAAGTTTCTTTTAATTCACCATTAATATATGTTTTTTTAACTTTAGTAACACTATTATAAGAAACAACTATATCAGTATCAACACCATAATAAGGAGTATAATCAATACTTTCACTTAATATATTACTGACTCCATTAAAAGATAATTGAAATCCACTTGAACCATATATACCACCAAATATAGCCATATTATTATTTTTAACTTGAACACTTTCACTAATATTAACTCTAATACCTATAGTAAATTCATTAATAAAATCACTTTGAATAATATCACTACTTGCATCAACATAAGCTTCCAAAAAATTACAACTTAAAATACTTAATTCTGTTTCTAAAGGTGCACAATCTAAAGGATTTTCCATTTCTTCCACTTTTAAAACAGACTCTCCTTCAACAGAACTATAACATTTTCCATCTATGTAAGTAGCAAACATTATTTTACCACTACTAT
>CAYJEL010000015.1:1216-16739 GCA_964369245.1 uncultured Muribaculaceae bacterium | reverse complement strand
CAAATATGTTCTAAGCCAAAAATAAAAGAACTTAAAATAAAAAACTAAGGTGATATAAAGCAATCTTAGTTTTTATTTACAAAAAAATTAAATGTGAAAATATAGGAAGAAAAAATATCAATTATAGTATATAATATAAAGCAGGTGATAAAATGTATAAAAAAGAACTAGAAATTAGAAATGAACTATTAAATATATCAGAAGAAAAATATCAAAAGTTTGCCTCAGCTCTAATACCTAATATTGATAATTTAATAGGAGTTAGAATTCCTACCATAAGAAAAATATCTAAAAGAATGGTAAAAAATAATGAAATAGAATACTTAAACAAAGCTAATGATATTTACTTCGAAGAAACAATGTTAAAAGCTTTAATGATTGGTAACTTAAAAAATGATTTAAATTTTATTTTAAAACAAATAGAATTATTTATACCTAAAATAAATAATTGGTCAATCTGTGATAGTTTTTGTAGTGAACTAAAAATAGTTAGAAGTAATAAAGATATAGTATGGAAATTTTTAAAAAAATACTATACATCAAATGAAGCTTACGAAATAAGATTTGCAATAGTACTAATGCTATTTCACTTCATAGACGAAGATTATATCACCGATATAATCCAAGTATGTGATTCTATAACAAGCGATAATTACTATGTAAAAATGGCAGTCGCTTGGTGTTTATCAATTTGTTTTATCAAATTTCCAAATCAAACTCATACGTATTTACTAAAAAATAACCTGGATGATGAAACATTTAATAAAACCATTCAAAAAATAAAAGAATCATTTCGAGTAGATAAAGAAACAAAAGAAGAACTGAATAAATTAAAAAGAAAGAAGTCATAATATGAACTTTGAAGAAAAATATGAAATTATAAAAAATAACGATGAAACCTATGATTCAATATTTTACTATGCTGTAAAAACTACTGGTATTTACTGTAAACCATCTTGTAAATCAAAATTACCACGCAAAGAAAATATTGAATTTTATGACAATGTTAATGAAATATTAAAAAAAGGTTACAGACCATGTAAAAGATGTCGAAGTGATTTACAAGAATATAAACCAAACAAAGAAATAGCTAACAAACTTAAAAATAAAATAGATAAAATATTTCAAGAAAAAGAACTACTAGGTGAAGAAATAAATAAATTAGGACTATCTAAAAAAAGAGTAGTCGAAATATTTAAAGAAGAATATAAAATAACTCCAAGTCAATACTTAAATAACTTAAGATTAAATCATACTAAAAAACTACTAACAGAAACAAACAAAAACATAACAGATATAGCTTACACAGCTGGTTTTAAAAGTATCTCAACCTTTTACAAAATTTTTAAAGACCAAACAAACACAACCCCAATAATTTACCGAAAAATAAGCAAGGAGAACCAAAATGAAAGGATATGCAATATATAATTCTAAATTAGGATTAATAAAAATAGGATATGAAAATGATGTCGTAATTTATTTGAAAAAAATAAATAAATTAGAAAAAGAAAATAAAACAAAATTCACAGATGAAGTGTTTAAACAAATAGAAGAATATTTTAACGGAAAAAGAAAAAAATTCACATTTAAATATGAATTAAAAGGAACAGAATTTCAAAAAAAAGTCTGGCAAGCTTTACTAGAGATACCATATGGAGAAACAAGAACCTACAAAGAAATAGCACAGGAAGTAGGCAATGAAAAAGCCAGTAGAGCAGTAGGAATGGCAAATAATAAAAACCCTATAACACTAGTAATTCCCTGTCATAGAGTAATTGGAACAAATAAAAAATTAATAGGTTACATAGGTGGTCTTGAAATGAAAAAATACTTACTAGATATGGAAAAAAATAACAAATGATAATAAGTGCTACCAGAAGAACTGACATCCCATCATATTATGGAAAGTGGTTTTTAAATAGATTAAAAGAAGGATATGTATTAATTCAAAATCCTTACAATATAAATAGATATTCAAAAGCTATACTTACAAAAGAAACAGTAGATATAATAGTCTTTTGGACAAAAAATCCTATTCCCTTTATAAAATATTTAGATGAAATAGATAAAATGGGATATACATATTATTTTCAATTCACTATAACACCATATGATAAAAGCATCGAAAAAAATTTACCTAATAAAAAAGAAATCTTAGATTCATTCATATATTTAAGTAATAGACTTGGTATAAATAGAGTAGTTTGGCGATATGATCCTATTATAATAAACAAAAAATTCACAGTAGAATACCATGAAAAAATGTTTGAATATATGGCAAACAAACTAAAAGGATATACCAACAGATGTATAATTAGTTTTGTTGATGATTACAAAAATGTAACTCGTAGAATGGGTGAATACCAGACAACCTTATTAACTAAAAATAAAATCGAAAAACTAGCACAATCTTTTTCTAAAATAGCTAAAAAAAATAATCTAGAAATCTTTACATGTAGTGAAGAAGTAGACTTAACAAAGTACAATATAAAAAAAAGTGCTTGTATCGATAAAGAATTAATCGAAAAAATACTAAACACCAAAGTGAATGTTAAGATAGATAAAAACCAAAGAAAAGAATGTCGCTGTGTTGAAAGCATTGAAATAGGGACATATAATTGTTGTGCTAATGGATGTAATTATTGTTACGCCTTACAAAGTGAAGAAAGCTCTTTTGATAATATCAAAAAACATAACCCTAATTCTCCAACTTTAATAGGTGAAGTAAGTAAAGATGCAATTATAACAAATAGAGAAACAAAAAGTATCATAGAAAAACAAATGTCATTATTTTAAAAACACTTGCTTAAATATTTAAAAGTGATATAATATTTAAAAAAAGGAGAAAACAGATGAAAAAAATAGTTAAATTTAAAGCTTATGGCGCTATCTATACAATTGAAAATCCAACTGTTAATTTTAAAAATGGATTTTCAGTAGTGCAAACACCAGCTCATATTCAATATAGAGATTTTGGGTGTTGGATTGGAGAAAAAGTAATCTTAAAAGGCGTAATAAACGAAAATTACGAACCAGTAATACCGTTTTATGATGAATATGAAGATATAACTATTGTAGATGATAAAACGATTTTAACTTCAAAAACACTCCATGCAGGTGATGGTGAACAAGCTTATAGATATGTAAAACACTATACACATTCGCTAACTGAAAGTGGTTTCGAGATAAAAGAAAGTACTAGAGAAGAACGTGAAACAATAATAGCTGGTAAACAAAAAACATTAAACAATAATTCAATTAAATAATGAAACAAAAAACTACAAAAGTAGTTTTTATTATTTTATAACTAAAATATTAATAGTAACAACAGCTCCAGTAATATCTCCAGTACTTAAATTAGTAATATTAAGTAAAGTATCATTTGTAGTAGTTAAATAAAAACTACCAAATCCTGCATTATATCCAGCAACAATATTAGAAGACACTAAAGGCACAGTTAAAAATTCATTACCATTAACAAAAGCATTTAAAGATAAAACTTCACCAGCAGCAGTAGTACCACTTCCACTAACGCTAATTAAATAAGTGTGATTTTCTTCTAATAAAATATTACTAGAAGGAGCAGTGAAAGTAATTAAACTACCATTTTGAGAAGTAACATCAGTAAACACGATATCACCACTACCACCAATAGTTACATTATTGGTAACAGCTGTAAAAAATTGATTTAAACCAACAATATTATTAACAATTTGACAACTTGGTTTATACTTTTCAGCTTCCTTGATTTTACACAGAGCCTTTTCCACATTAGAACAACAGTTTTCATTCATAAAATCCCTCCTTTAAAATATAATATTCACATATTAAAAATACTAATATAATAAATGCCTCTAAAAGAGTTTAAATTAAAAAAAATATATGATACAATTATAAAAGATAGAAGAGGTGTAAAATGAAATTTGTAGCAGCTAAATGCCCAAATTGTGGTTCAAAAATTAAAGTAGATTTAAATCAAAAATTATATACTTGCCAATATTGTAGATATGATATCATCTTAGATGATGGAACAAATATAAATAATCAAGGAAATACACTAAATGTAGATGAACTTAAAAAAAGACAAAAAATATTTAATCTAATATCAACTGTTTTAGTTGTATTCTTTATAATATTTGTTACTATAACTGCCACACTTATTATGAGAACTATTGTTAGTATGGATGAATCAAATGTCACAAACACTTATGAAACAACTGAATTTAACTTATTAATCTCAACAACAGGTACAATAAACGGAATTAACGTAAAAATAATTTTAGAAGGTGTTAATGATAATTTAAATACAACTGATAAAGAAATTACAGTTGTATACGATGAGGTAACTTATAAAACAACTTCAGAAATACAAACATTAATTACAAGTTTAAATGATAAAACCTTTGATGAATTCATAGTTTCTAATGAAAAAGATGTAGACGGATATATAAATAAAATAAATATTGCTAGTACTATATCAGAAACAGAAGTAAGAGATTATAACCTATTTATAGATACAATAGGTATTGTAAGAGGAAATACAGTAAAAAGCATCCTAAATGGAGTAATTAAAAACATCTCTGATTACGACAAACAAATAACAATAGTTTATAACAATATAGAATATACAAACCAAATTGATATCCTAAATTTAACAAGTGATATGAATAATTATATATTTGAAAATTTTTCAGTTTTAAATGAAAAAGATCAACACGGATTTATTAATAAAATTATAATTGAAATGAAATAAAAAGTTGAATAAACTTTTTTTTGATTGAAAAATTTAAATAAAAGTGCTAAAATTAATATAGAATAGAGGTCTTAATATGAAAAATAAAGCTTTCACACTTATTGAACTTTTAGCAGTTATAATTATTCTAGCAATCATAGCTTTAATAGCTACACCAATTATTTTAAACGTAATTGAAGATTCTAGAAAATCAGCTAACAGATCACAAATAGAAATATTATTAAATGGAGCTGAAACATATTATGCTAACGGATTATTAAATGATATAACATTTGATGAAACAAAAGAATTATATAGTGAAATAAAAACAACAAATGAAAAACCATCAAATGGAAGTATTAAAATAAATAGTGAAGGTAAAATTTATTTAGCTATTTACTTAGATGGAATATGTTACACAAAAGATTTTAATGAAAATGATATCAAAGAAAATGAAAATATAACTAATCCAGAAGAATGTGCACCTACTAATGATATAATAGAGGTCGTTAAAAACTATGCCTATTCTGGAGATTATCAAACTTTTGTAGCTCCAATGACAGGAGAATATAAACTAGAGGCTTGGGGTGCTTCTTCCCACTTTGAAAAAAATAAAGGTTCATATACATCAGGATATATTTATCTAAATGAGGGAGATGTAATATACATATATATAGGACAATATGGAAAAGATTTACCTATTATTAATAGAATGTTTTTTAATAACGGAACCTCAGATGATAACGGGATTAATGGTGGAGGAGCAACAGATTTTAGATTGATAAGTGGAAATTGGGATGACTCAATGGGCTTAAAATCAAGAATTATGGTTGCTGCTGGTGCTGGTACTAGTAACATAAATGGAGGCGGAGGTGCCGGTGGCGGATTAAAAGGATATGATGGTGATGGAACACCAGGTGGGACCCAAATAACATTCGGTACTGAACAATATAGTTATTTTAATGATTCACAATTTGGTATAGCCAATGGAGGTTGTACTGGAGGTGGTGGATATTATCCTGGTGGAGGAGCAGCGTGTGCCAGTGGTTCAGGTGGCGGTTCATCATTTATATCTGGACATACAGGAGCAGTAGCTATAGCATCAGAAGATGATGTTACACCAAAAGCAGGATGTACAACAGGAACAACAGACAATGATTGTTCAATACATTATTCTAATATAAAATTCACTAACACAATTATGATTGATGGTATGGGATATAATTGGACTAATGAAAAACAACAACAGACAGAAATGCCTAGTCCTTATGGAGGAAATTATGAATTAGGCAAAGGTCATGAAGGAAATGGGAGAGCACGAATTACTTATAATATAAATTCAAACGAAATAAAAGATTATCATTATGATTTCACAGGAACAGAACAAATATTTACAGCCCCAACAACAGGGAAGTACAAATTAGAAGCTTGGGGAGCATCTTCGTATTATGATCAAAACAAAGGAGGATATACATCAGGAACAATTACCCTTAATGAGGGAGAAAGTATATATGTTTATGTTGGTCAATATGGACAATCAGATACCGTTATAAATCATAAAGGATTTAATAATGGAACATCCGATTATGAAGGCTTTAATGGAGGAGGTTCATCAGATTTTAGATTAATTAATGGAAACTGGGATGATGATAGTTCATTAAATTCAAGAATAATGGTTGCTTCAGGAGCAGGTTCAAGTGATTTTATAGGTGTTGGAGGAGCAGCTGGGGGTTTAACAGGATACACAGGTTTGGGTACAACTGGTGGAAATCAAACAACAACAGGTAGTGAACAATATGGGCCATTTAATGATTCTTCATTCGGAATAGCCAATGGTGGTTGTACTGGAGGTGGTGGATATTATCCTGGTGGAGGAGCATCATGTGCTAGTGGTTCAGGTGGTGGTTCATCGTTTATATCAGGACATACAGGAGCAGTAGCAATTACTTCCCAAACAGATAGAACACCAAAAGCAGGATGCACAACAGGAACAACAGATAATAACTGTTCAATTCATTACTCAAATTTAAAATTTGAAAATACAATAATGATTGATGGTGCAGGATATAGTTGGACTAATGAAAAACAAAATCAAACTAATATGCCAACGCCTTATAATGGCACATATGAATTAGGTATAGGACATCAAGGTAATGGTCACGCTAAAATAACACTTATAAATTAATATATAGAAATTCTATATATTTTTTTATGAAATTATAATGAAAACATTTCCTTTTAATTAATATAAATGGTATAATGAAAAAAGGTGATATTTATGATTTATTTAGACTATTCAGCAACAACTCCAGTTGATAAAGAAGTATTAAAAACATTTTGTGATGTAACAAATGATTTTATTGGAAACCCAAACTCATTACATAAATTAGGTATGGAAGCTAACAATATTATAGATGCAGCAACAAAACAAATTGCTAATAATTTAAATATAAAAACATCAGAAATAATTTATACATCTGGTGCATCAGAATCTAATAATTTAGTAATTAGAGGGATAGCGGATAAATACAAAAATAGGGGCAAACATATCATAACTTCAAGTTTTGAACATTCATCTATTTATGGTCCCATAAGTTACTTACAAAAAAATGGTTTTAAAATAGATTTTGTAAATACTGACGAATTTGGAAAAATAGATTTAAAACATTTAAAAGAATTATTAACTGATGAAACTATTTTAGTTACCATAACAGCAGTAAATAGTGAAATAGGAATAATACAACCAATAAATGAAATAGGAAATATTATAAAAGAATATAACAAATGCTTTTTTCACGTTGATGCAACTCAAGGATTAGGTAAAATTGATATTGATTTAACTAATATTGATTTAGCTTCCTTTACAGCTCATAAAATTTATGGTTTAAAAGGAATAGGTATGTTATATAAAAAAGAAAATATTACTTTAGAACCTTTAATAAGTGGTGGAAAAAGTACTACAATTTACAGAAGTGGTACCCCAACACCAGCTTTAATAGTATCATTAGCTAAATCTATAAGATTAATAAATGAAAATAAAAATTACAACTATGTTAATGAATTAAACAATGATTTAATAAATTATTTAAAACAATTGAAAAATGTTTATATTAATAGTAACGAATATTGTGTACCACATATTTTAAATGTAAGTATAATAGGTGTAAAACCTGAAACAATGTTACATGCCTTAGAAAACTATGAAATATATATTTCAACACAAACAGCTTGTTCAAAAGGTGATGTATCAAAATCAGTATATGCTTTAACAAAAGATGAAAACAAAGCTAAATCAAGTATTAGAATTAGTTTATCACATTTAACAACACAAAAAGAAATAGAAACATTTAAAGAATGCTTTAAAAAATGTTTAGAACAATTAAGTTAGGAATGATAAAATGAAGTTAATAAGAATAAGTGCTATATGGTGTGGTTCATGTATAATCATGAAACCAAAAGTAGATGAAATAGTAAAAAAATATAACCTAGAATCAGTTGAATACGATTATGATTTTGATGATGAAGTAAACAATTACAACGTAGGTGATAAACTACCAGTATTTATATTACAAAAAGATAACGAAGAAAAAGCTAGAATTATAGGCGAAAAGACAAAAGAAGAATTAGAAAAATTTATAGGTGATAACATATGAAAAAAGTATTAGTAGTATTATTCTTCTTATTATTTATTCCAAACATAAGTGCTAAGGAAATTGATTTATACTTATTTTATTCAGAAACTTGTACCCATTGTCAAGCAGAAAAAGAATGGTTAGAAGAAAATTATAAGAATGATGAAGAAATAAATATAATTATGTTGGAATCCGTTAATACAAAAGAAAACAGTGAATTATTAGAAAAAGTTTTAGATAACTTAAAAATAAATAGTGTTTTAGTACCAACTACAGTAATTGGAACAACAGCTATTCAAGGATTTGGAGAAACACAACAAAATCAAATAAATAAAGCAATAGAAAAATATAAGCAAGAAGAATATCATGATATAGTTGATATTACAAAAAATAACTTAGATATAGAATATCAAATAAATCCCCCTGAAGGAGAATTTATATTACCATTTATAGGAACTATAAACCCAAAAGAAATATCACTACCACTAATAGCAGCTGTAATAGGATTTATAGATGGATTTAACCCATGTGCAATGTGGGTATTAATATTTTTAATATCAATGCTATTTAATATGAAAAATAGAAAAAAAATGTGGATAATAGGAATAACTTTCTTAACATCTTCAGCTTTAATATATTTATTAGCAATGCTATCAGTATTACAAATAAGCATCTTCTTCCAATCAAGTAATATCTTTAGAATAGCAATTGGACTTTTAGCTTTAATTGGAGCTTATATAAATATAAATTCATACATTAAAGAAAGAAAAGAAGATAATGGATGTAAAGTTGTAGATGATAAAAAAAGAAAAAATTTACTTAAAAAGATGAAAAATATAATATCAACAATAGATGATGATAAACCAATTTTCAAAGATAAAAGATTCATAACAACACTAATAGCTATCATAGGTCTAGCAGCATCAGTAAATATTGTAGAACTAGCTTGTACTAGTGGTTTACCAGCAATATTTACCCAAATATTAGTTTTAAATGAATTAAATTTTTTACAATATTTCTTATACTCATTAATCTATATATTATTTTATTTAATTGATGATTTAATAATATTTTTTGTAGCTATGACAACTTTAAAATTAACAGGCATATCAACTAAATATAACAAACTATCTCATTTAATTGGAGGTATTGTAATGGTATTAATAGGGTTATTAATGATATTTAAACCAGAATGGATTATGTTTAACTTTGTATAATAAACAATTTTTAGAAATAATCAATAATTTAACAGAGAAAAAAACACTTCTACTACACAGCTGTTGTGCTCCTTGTTCAAGTTATGTAATAAATTATTTAAAAGATTATTTCGATTTAACAATTATATACTATAACCCTAATATAGAACCTAAAGAAGAATATGAAAAAAGAAAAAAAGAACAAATCAAACTATGTGAAACATTAAAAATTAAATTTATAGATTCAGACTATGATAATAATACATATAGAAAAAGAATAAAAGGGCTAGAAAATGAAAAAGAAGGACTTAAAAGATGTGAAGTGTGCTTTAAATTAAGATTAGAAAAAGTAAAAGAATACACAGATAATTATGATTATTTTACAACAACATTAACAGTAAGTCCTCACAAAAACTCAAAAATTATAAATGAAATAGGTTTAAGTCTTTCAAACAAATACTTAGTAAGCGATTTCAAAAAAAACGAGGGATATAAAAAAAGTATCGAATATAGCAAAAAATACGATTTATATCGCCAAGATTATTGTGGATGTTTATTTTCAAAAAGACATAATTAATTACAATAATCATTATATTATATAGAAGGTGATTTATGATAACAGTTATAATATTAGGGATAGTACAAGGAATTGCTGAATTTTTACCAATTTCTTCTTCAGCCCATTTAATTTTAGTCCGAGATATATTCGGATTACAAATGGATACTAACATCGAATTAACATTCGATTTAGCACTTCATTTTGGAACTTTATTAGCTATAATTATTTTCTTCTTCAAGGATTTACTGAAGATAGGAATAGATGGCGTTACTAAAGGACCAAAAACAGACCATGGTAAAATATTTTGGTATCTGCTACTAGCAACTATTCCGGCAGGAATTATAGGAGTAGCATTTGAAGATGTAATAGATACATTCTTTAGAGACCAAACAGCCATTATAGCATTAGCGCTAATTTTTGTTGGTATATTACTATATGTAGTAGACAAACTAAATAAACAAGAAAAAGAAATAAAAGATTTAAAATGGTACCACGCATTACTAATAGGTTGTGCTCAAACATTTGCTTTAATTCCAGGCTTTTCACGAAGTGGAACAACTATAACAGCAGCTAGATTATTAAAACTTACAAGAGAAGAAAGTGCTAAATTCTCATTTTATTTAGCAATACCAGTTGTTGCAGGTGCAACACTTTATTCACTTATTAAACCAGGAACATTGGATTTAATAATTAGTAATTTACCAATATTCTCAGTAGGAATAATAGTTTCTTTTATAACAGGATATTTATGTATTGCATTCCTACTTAAATTTATTAAGAAAAATGATTTTAAAGTATTTATGATTTATAGAATTATAGTAGGATTAGCAATTCTATTATGGTTATTTATCTAGGAGGTAACATGACTTACGAAAACAAAAAAGTATTAATATTAGGAATGGCTCGTTCAGGTTATGAAGTAGCTAAATTACTAATAAAACATAACTGTGATATAACAATTACAGATAAAAAAGAAGATCTACAAAAACAACAAGAATTAACTAATTTAAATATAAAATGTGTAATAACAGAAAATCAAGCAGATTTACTAGACGAAACATTTGATGTAGTAATTAAAAATCCTGGAGTACCAATTGATAATCCAGTTATATTAAAAGCTAAAGAACTTAATATTTTAGTTACAAACGAAGTAGAAGTAGCATACCACTTTTTTAAAAATGTTAAAATAATTGGTATCACTGGTTCAAACGGAAAAACAACCACAACAACACTAATTTATGAAATACTAAAAAAAGCAAATTTACCAGTTCATTTAGGTGGTAATATCGGCTATCCAGTCTCATCTTTAATAGAAAATATTAAAGAAAATGATATCTTAATTTTAGAACTTTCATCACATCAACTATGGGATTTTAAACAATTTAAAACAGATATAGCAGTAATTACCAACTTATCAGAAACACATATAGATCATTTTAAAACATATGAAAATTACTTAAAAAGTAAAGCAACTATTTTAAATGGTAATCCATTAGTAATTACAAATGAAAATAATAAAGAATGTCTTAATATGACAAAAAACAGTAATAGAATATTATTTAATAGTACTAAAAAAAGTGATATATATTACGACTCATTTATTAAATATAAAAATGAAAATATAATTAATATTGAAGATATAAAAGTAAAAGGAACACATAATTATGAAAATATAATGTGTGCAATTGCAGTTGCTAAACAATTTAATATTGATAATGAAATTATATATGAAGTATTAACTAATTTTAAAGGTGTAGAACACAGGTTAGAATATGTTGATACTATAAATAAAATAAATATATACAACGATTCAAAATCAACTAATTGTGAATCAACTATTACAGCTTTAAAATCATTTGATAAACCAACTATTTTACTATTAGGTGGACTAGATAGAAATCATCCATTTGATGATTTAACTAAATATATGAAAAATGTTAAATGTGTTATTAGTTATGGTGAAACAAAACAAAGAATATTTGAATATTGTAATAAAATATCAATTCCTTGTTATATAGAACAAAACTTAGTAAATGCTACAAAAAAGTCTTTTGAATATGCAAAAGAAGATGATATAATATTATTAAGTCCAGCATGTGCTTCTTGGGATCAATATGATAACTTTGAAGTTAGAGGACAAGAATTTAAAAAAACAATAAAGGAGATAAAAAATGAAAATTAAAAACATTAAAGCAAGAGAAATATTAGATTCAAGAGGAAATCCAACAGTAGAAGTAGATGTAATCTTAGAAAATGATATCTTAGGAAGAGCAATAGTTCCATCAGGAGCATCAACAGGAGAAAGAGAAGCATTAGAACTAAGAGATAACGATAATAGATACTTAGGAAAAGGTGTTTTAAAAGCAGTTGAAAACGTAAATACACATTTAAAAGATTTAATTGTAGGTATGGATGTTTACAATCAAAAAGAAATTGATTACAAAATGATTGAAGCAGATGGTACAAAAAATAAAGAAAAATTTGGAGCTAATGCTATGTTAGGTGTTTCAATGGCAGCTATGAAAGCAGCAGCATTAAGTAAAAATTTACCTCTTTATAAATATATCGGAGAAGGAAAAAGCTTACCAGTTCCAATGATGAATATCATAAATGGTGGCGCTCATGCTGATAACAAATTAGATTTCCAAGAATTTATGATTATCCCACAAGCTTCATCAATTAAAGAAAGAGTAAGAATTGGTGCTGAAGTATTCCATGCTTTAAAATCAGTTTTAAAAGCTAAAGGATATAATACAGCAGTAGGAGATGAAGGAGGATTTGCTCCAAATCTAGGTTCAAATGAAGAAGGATTTACTTTAATTATTGAAGCAATTACTAAAGCAGGATATGAAGCAGGTAAAGATGTATTCTTAGGAATAGATGTAGCCGCATCAGAATTTTGTAAAGATGGATTATACATTTTAGAAGGAGAAAATAGAAGTTTAACTACAGAACAATTAGTAGATTTCTATGTTGAATTATGTGATAAATATCCAATTATTTCAATTGAAGATCCAGTAGATGAAAATGACTGGGCAGGATTTAAATTAATCACAGAAAAACTAGGTGATAAAATCCAATTAGTAGGTGATGATTTATTTGTAACTAATAAAGAATGCTTAGCTCAAGGAATTGAACTTAAAGCAGGAAATGCTATTTTATTAAAAGTTAATCAAATAGGAACAATAACAGAAACATTAGAAACAATTGAATTAGCTAAAGCAAATAACTACAAAACAATTATTTCACACAGATCAGGTGAAACGGAAGATACAACAATCGCAGATTTAGCAGTAGGTTTAGATTTAGGACAAATCAAAACAGGTTCATTATCTCGTTCAGATCGTGTTGCTAAATACAACCAATTAATCAGAATTGAAGAAGAGTTATCATAACTCTTTTTTAATTAATTAAAAAACAAAAAAAATCATTGCATCAAAATAAAAAAAGATATATAATATTTCACAAGAGGGATAGACATGAACGATATCAAAAATTTATTACTAGATATGTATCTAGAAGAAAAAAACTATGCAAAAGCACTTCAATACCTAGAAAGCCAATTAACAGGATCAATTAAAGATGATTACTGCTATTATAAAATGATAAAAATTTATTTAGACATTTATAACAATGTAGCTGAAGCAAAAAAAATAATTACAAAAATAAATATCAAGAATGATAAATATTTTTATTACAATGGCAAAATCGAAGCTCTTTTAGGAAATTTAAATGAAGCTATTTTTAATTTAAAACAAGTTGATAATGAATATTATGAAAAATCTTTACTAATTATAGCTAAAATAAAATTATACCAAGGTAATTATGAACAATCAAAAGAAACTTTAGATAGAATAAAAAAAACTTCTAAATTTTATCCGAGTTCAAGACTTTTAAAATCGAAAAATTTTGCCTTACAAAACAATTTTAATGCAGCTCATAATGTATTAAATAAAAGTACACCTGCTGATATACTATTTAAAATTCATTTTTTATTAAAAGAAAACAGGATAAAAGAAGCAATAGAATTATTTAATCAAAAAGAATCAATATTAAAAGAAATGCCTAAACATCAAGAATTTAAAAATATTTTAAAAACTATTTATATTGATGAATGTGACATTTATGCTGAAAAGCAAGATGCTATTTTAAATCATATAAAAAAGCATGAACACCAAACAGATGACCCAACACATTCGTTTTTTAATGAAAACTTTAGTTCTTTAGAATGTTTAGAATATTGTCAAGAAAAATTAAAAGATTTAAATATATATGACTTCAATTATTTTGATAAATATATGATAACATTCCCTGAACACATAGGAATATGTAAAGGTGTAAAAACCAAAAAAGTTAAAGTAATAACCCACTTAAATAACAAAAAAATCAAAACTATATACCCAGTACTCTCACAATTCAATTAAGCACAAAAGTGCTTTTTTTTATTGCAAAACTATGTTATAATTATAAAAGGTAGAAGGTGATTATATGGCAAAGAAAAAAACAAGAAAAGAAGAAAAAAAAGACACAGGGATTAAAACAGAATTAATAGGGATGTTATTAGTTTTGATAACTATTATTGGTTTATGTCGTTTTGGTCTTTTAGGAAATATAATTGATGGTTTTGCAGCCTTTTTAGTAGGTACATTATGGGCAGTTTTATTATTATTAGTAGGTGCAATCGGATTTTATATGATAGTTAAAAGAAAAAACTTTGATTTATTAACTACAAAATTATTTGGATTATATATATTAATTATTGGAATACTTAGTTTATTTCACTTAGGATATATTAACACTCTAAACACTGATGGTATAGTTTCATACAACCATGTATTTGAAGAAACATTTAATAATTTAAATAATTTTTTAGATGGTTCAGCAGATATTCAAGGAGGAGGAATGATTGGAGCTTTAACCAGTGTTACTTTAGTTAAAGGTTTAACCATAACAGGAGCTCAAGTTGTAAGTATCGTTATAATTGTCGTAGGTTTAATTATTTTAACTGGAATAACTGTTTATGATTTAATAAAAATAATTAAAAGTAATACAGTTAAAACTATAAATAACTTAAAACCACAAAAGAAAATAAATATTAAAAAAATAGAAGATGATTATGAAACAGATAATAAAGTAGTAGTATCATCAATGGCTGATGTAATTAAATATGATGAAACAAAAGAAGAAATAAAACCAATAGATGATGGTATTGAAACAATTGAACTAGAAGATATTATTGATCAACCAAAACAATATACCTTACCTAGTATAAACATACTAAATAAAAATACTAAAAACAATACTAAAGAAAATCAAGCAGTTATAAAAGATGTTGTTGAATTACTACAAAGTGTTTTAAATGATTTTGGTATTCAAGGTAAAGTAGCAGCCATTAATATTGGCC
>CAYJEL010000015.1:0-1206 GCA_964369245.1 uncultured Muribaculaceae bacterium | reverse complement strand
TGGCCCTGCAGTAACTCAATACGAATTAGAAATAAAAGCTGGTACTAAACTATCCAAAATAGTAAGTTTAGACAAAGAATTAGCCCTAGCTTTAGCTGCTAAATCAGTAAATATACAAGCTCCAATTCCTGGTAAAAAAACAGTAGGTATTGAAATACCAAACAAATTAGTAACACCAGTAAATGTAAGAGAAATACTAGAAACAGTACCGAAAAATATGCAAGATTCTAAATTACTAGTAACCTTAGGTAAAGACATAATGGGTAACCCAATGTTTTGTGAAATAAATAAAACTCCCCATTTATTAGTAGCAGGTTCAACAGGATCAGGTAAATCAGTATGTATAAATAGTATGTTAATCTCACTATTAATGCGTTCAAAACCAGACGAAGTAAAATTAGTATTAGTAGATCCTAAAAAAGTAGAACTTTCAATGTATAATGGAGTACCACATTTATTAACACCAGTTGTAACAGACCCTAAAAAAGCTAATGAAGTTCTTAAAAAAATAGTTGTAGAAATGGAAAATAGATACGAACTATTCGAAAGAAGTGGCACTAAAAATATAGCCGGATATAATGCTTATCTAAAGAAAAAAAATAATGAAAAATTACTACCATTTATTGTTGTAATTATAGATGAATTAGCCGACTTAATGCTAGTAGCAGCTAAAGAAGTCGAAGAATCAATTATGCGTATAACACAAATGGCAAGAGCAGCAGGAATTCATTTAATAGTTGCTACACAAAGACCATCAACAGATGTAATTACAGGAGTAGTAAAAGCAAACATTCCTTCAAGAATATCATTTGCTGTTTCATCAAGTATCGATTCAAGAACAATATTAGATAAAACAGGAGCTGAAAAATTACTAGGAAAAGGAGACATGTTATTCATGCCCCAAGGTGAAAGTGTAGCTATAAGAGTTCAAGGAACATTTATTTCAGATGAAGAAATCAAAGATGTCGTTGACTACACAATCAAACAACAACTAGTAAAATATGATGACACATACAATATGAGTGCTCCAACCTCAAATACTTCTAACAATAATGAAGCTAATGAAGAACCTTTATATAACGAAATCGTAGAATTCGTAGTCACAAGTAGAAAAGCATCAGCCTCACTATTACAAAGAAGATTTAGATTAGGTTACAACAGAGCCGCAAGAGCAATAGACCTTTTAGAACAAAGAGGAATTATAGG
>CAYJEL010000014.1:11098-17160 GCA_964369245.1 uncultured Muribaculaceae bacterium | reverse complement strand
TAGAACATTCTAGAACTTATGCTACTAGTTATGAGTTAGGATATGAAAATAATAATTATAAAGCATTAACTTTTGATGAGTTAATTAATTCAGGTTTAATAACAGAAGTACCTAAAAATCCAATTAATGGTGAGGATTTAGAAGGTTGTATTGTTTATGCTTGGAAAGATAATATTAAACAATATGAATTTAAATATGAAGAAGAATGTAATGTTTTAGATGATAATGAGGCTTATATTAATTTAATGGAAAGTGGAGCTGAATTTCAAAGTAAAATAGGTAGTTATAGAGATACTATAACTGAGGTTAATTTCTATTCTTCTTTTTCAGGTAAATATGACACAGCTTCAATTAAATGGGATTTTTCAGAAAACGATGATATGAAAGTACTTGGATATATTGAAGAAGTAGATGGTAGACAAGTACTTAATATAGAAGCTAATGATGTTATTATAGCTCATGAACAAATGGGTGGAAATTGTAGCTACTCTACTAAAAAATCAATGTTTTGTTATTTCAGTAAAGTCGAAGCAATTAATTTTAATGATGTTGTAGATACAAGTAATGTAGCAAATATGTCGTATTTATTTAGTAAAACTTCTAAATTAAAAATATTAGATTTAAATGACTTTGATACTAGTAGTGTAACAAACATGCAATATATGTTTTTTAGTGCTTCAAGTTTAACTTATATAAACCTAAATAGTTTTGATACATCAAATGTAACAAATATGTCTTATATGTTTTCAGGAAATATAAAATTAACTAATTTAGGAGTAAATCATTTTAATACTAGCAAAGTTACAAGTATGTCAGGAATGTTTGAAAATATTCCATATTTAGAAAATTTGGATGTTAGTAATTTTGATACTTCAAATGTAACAAGAATGTATCAAATGTTTTCAGGATTGGAAAATTTGACAAATTTAAATTTAGAAAATTTTAATACTAGTAAAGTTACTGATATGGCATATATGTTTTCTGGAAATAGATTACTACAAGAGTTAAATATTAGTAATTTTGATACAAGTAAAGTGAATGATATGTCTTATATGTTTGAAGCAAATCGAAGTATGACGAAATTAGATCTAAGTCATTTTAATACATCAAAAGTTTATGAAATGGCATATATGTTTAGTAATATGGAATTATTAAATGAACTTGATATTAGTAATTTTAATACTGAATCAGTAGGTAATATGAAATATATGTTTGAAGCAACAGGGCTTAAAACATTGGATTTGGATCATTTTTACACATATTCTTTGACAGTTACTGAGGGGATGTTTTTTAGTTCTGCATTTTTAACAGATATAAAAATTAGTAATTTAAATGTATCAGGAGTTGCGGAAATGAATTATATGTTTTCAAATATAGATTCACTTGTTACACTAGATATATCAGAATTTTCATTTCATATGGCTGAAGAATTTGATGGTTTTTTAGAATATTCATATAATTTAGAAACAGTTTATGTTTTTTCTCAAGAAGAAGTTGATTTATTACAGGGGTTAAGTGGGACGCCTTCAGGTATTCAATTTATACCTAATTAAAAATATTAATATAAAGGGTTTATTCCTTTTTTTAGTTCTATTTTTAGCTATTTTACATATATTTTTTTAGGAGGAATATTTATGGACAAGGTAGAAGGATTAGCAGCTTTAAATCACAATATTACAGTTAATGAAAGAAAAAATATTATGATTACAGGAGTTAAAAAAATTGATAGTTTTGATAATCATGAGTTTTTAGTTGAAACTAGTATGGGTAATTTAGTTATAAAAGGGACTGAATTAGAGATTATTAAATTAGATACTTATCAGGGTAGTGTGTCTATAAAGGGAACTGTTACTAGTTTGGTTTATCAGGATAGTGTTAAACAAGAAGAGGGACTTTTTAGTAAGTTATTTAAATGATGAGTTTAGATATTCAGTTAATTACTTTTTTTTATTCTTTAATTTATGGTGTTTTTAGTTTTTTAATTATAAGTTTACTCAGTAAAAAAAATAATGTTTTATTAATTTTATTTAATTTATTTGTTTTATTGTTTTTAGCTTGTGTTTATTTTTTTATTTTAATTAAGTTAAATAATGGTATTATTCATCCTTATTATTTGTTTGGTTTGGTTATGGGTTTTTTAATATTTTATTACATTGTAAATAAATTTAAGAAATGATATAATTATAATGGAGATGGTAATATGGCTAGGAAAATTAATAAAAGATCTAAAAGAAGGTTAGTTGTTTTAGGGACAATTTCTGTTATAGCTATTGGGTCGTTTTTTTATACTTTTGGTAGTTATGTTTATAATTATGTTAATTTAGTTGATGAGGGTGAGATTTTATCTAATCGTATTGATGAGTTAAATGGTGAGAAGGTTGAACTTAAAAATGATATTACTAAGTTGCAGGATCCTGAATATATAGTAAGGTATGCTAAGGAAAATTTTTATTATACTGAAGATGGTGAATATGTATTAAAATTAGAAGATGAAGAGACTTTATCTGTTGTAGATGATGCCTCGTCTATGTCTTTTAGTAGTGTATTATTAATTGTTTTTGGGATATTTAGTGTTTTATTTATTTTGAAAAAAATTGCTAAAAAGGCTTAATTTATTTAAGTTTTTTTTGTATAATACTTTTAAGGAGTGATTTTATGAAAGAAAAGTTTAGGTATAAGTTTGATAATATTATGTCAAAGGGAGCAGTTTCTTTAATTTGGATGTTGTTTTTAATTACGTTTATTGTAGTTGTTTTATTAGGTGTTGTTTCTTATTTTGTTACTGGTGGTAGTGTACTTGATAGTATTTGGAGTAGTTTAATGCATACAATTGATGCTGGTACTATTGCTGGTGATGATACATCTAATGGATGGTTTATATTAGTTATGTCTTTAGTAACTTTATCTGGTTTATTTATTACTAGTATTTTAATTGGGATTATTACGACTGGTTTTGAAGAAAGACTAAATGAATTAAAAAAAGGAAATTCTCGTGTTATTGAGAAAAATCATACTGTAATTCTAGGATTTGATGATAGTATATATACTATTATTAATGAATTAATTATCGCTAATGAGAATAAGAAGAATGGTCGAATAGTTATTTTATCTTCTTTAGAAAAAGAGGAAATGGAGAATTTAATTAAAGAAAATATTGATGATTTTAAAAGTACTAAAGTTATTTGTCGTACTGGTAATATTACTGATATAAATATGTTAAAGAAATTATCTATTGAAAGTAGCAAATCTGTTATTATAAATAATTGTGATGATTACAAAACTATTAAAGCTATTTTGGTTTTAAATAGTTATTTAAAGGAATTTATGGATAAACCTTACATTGTAGGTACTATTAATAATAAAGAAAATTATGACTGTGCTATGATAGCAGGTGGAGATAATGTAGAAATTATTGTGTCATCTGAACTAGTTTCTAAAATTATTGCTCAGGCTTGTCGTCAGTCTGGTTTAGCTGATGTGTTAGTTGAGTTATTTGATTATGATGGTTGTGAGTTATACTTTGAAAATTTTAAAGAGATAGATGGTTTAAAATTTAGTGATGTATTATTAGGATTTGAAAGTGCTGTTGTATTTGGGTATAAAAGAGATGGTAAGATTTTGGTTAATCCTAATATGAATGATATTATGAAGGAAACTGATGAATTAATTTTGTTATGTGAAGATGATGGTGTTGCTTCATTTAAGAAAAATGAAGCTTTAGATTATAAGAAATTTATTAATAATAAAAAGGAAGTTGATTTAGTTGATAATATTTTAATTTTAGGTGAAAATGAGAAGTTAGAAAATATTTTAAATGAGCTTGATAGTTTTTGTTATAAGTCTTCTGTATTAGTTGTAAATGATAAAATTAGTGAACAAATTAAAAATATTAAATTAAAAAATATTGATATTAATTTTATGGAATGTGATACTGTTAGTAGAAAAACTTTAGATAGTATTACAAATGGTGATATAACGCAAGTTTTATTATTAAGTGAAGATGTTAATGAAGGTAGTGATGATAAGATTTTACTTAAGTTAATTCATTTAAAAGATATTAAAGAAAAAAATGGTTATAATTTTTTAGTTACGAGTGAAATGAATGAAGCTAGTAATCAAGAATTAGCTAAGGTTACTAATGTTAATGATTTGGTAATTGGTTCTAATATAGTAAATTTAATATTAACTCAAATATCTGAAAATCGAGATTTATCTTTTGTTTTTAAAAGTTTATTAGAATCTGATGGTTCTGAAATTTATTTAAAAAATGTAACTGATTACGTTGTATTGAATAAGGAAATAAGTTTTTCTATATTAACTAAAATATTATCTTTAAATAATGAAATTTTAGTAGGATATAAGAAGAATGATTCAACTAGCACTGAAATAGTGGTTAATCCTAATAAAAGTGATGTTATAAAGTTTGGTGTTGGTGATAAATTGATTGTAATATCGGAAAATTAGTTTTTTATTTAGAATCTATAATATGGAGGATATTTATGAATAAATATAAAAAAATTTTTGTAACTAAGAATGAATTAGCTTTAAATAAATTGGAATTTTTACTTAAGGAAATTATTGTAAGTGATTATAAAAAAAGTAGTTCATCAGATAATTTTTATATAAGTGTTTGTGAGAAAGATTATATGGAAGTTATAGAGATTGGTTGTTTGCTTGTTGAGGCTTATGGTTTGGATATTAAGCGAGTTGGGTATCACGGTGATGTATATCCGATAGGTTACTTTAGTGTTATGTATGGCTTTTTAAAAAGTGAATTTGAGGTATCTAGGGATTGGGAAGATATGGTAATTGACTATAGTTGTGATTTATATGATATAAATATTCCTGTTGAACTAGTTAGATACATAGTTGAATTAAAAAAGATGTTAAAAAAAGAAGTTGAATTCAGAGTTGATGAAGAAGATAATGCTTTAGAATTTATTGTTAAATGTGATTTTAATGAGCATAGTACTGTATCAAGTAAGTGTGAATTATTTAATACAACTAGAAAAAAAGATTTATTCACTAATGTTTTTGGATTTGAGAAAAGTGGAAAATTAAAATTAGATGTAATTGATAAGGTAAAAAAACTTGTTTAAAGGATTTGGTTAATTTTGTCATAGTTCTATTAAATAAAAGTTGCATAAAAGATTTTTTTCTTATATAATTAAATAGGTGATTTAATTGAAAATAGTAAAAGAAATAATTTCTTATGTAATAATTTTTTTAGTTGTAATATTGGTTAGAACGTTTATAGTTACTCCTGTTATAGTAAGTGGGAATTCGATGAATGATACTTTAAAAAATGGTGATGTACTATTATTAAAGAAGTATGATAATAATTATGATAGATATGAAATAGTTATATTCGAACATGAAGGTGAAATGCTTGTTAAAAGGGTTATTGGTTTACCTGGTGAAACAATAAATTATATTGATAATGAATTATATGTGAATGGTGTAGTTACAAAAGATGATTATGCAGATATTACTAGTGATTTCAATATGGAACAATTAAAAGAGGATTTCATACCTAAAGATTATTATTTTGTGGTAGGGGATAATAGAAATAATTCTGTTGATAGTCGTGTTATAGGATTAATAAGTAAAGATCAAATAATTGGTTCAACTAGTTTTAGTTTATGGCCTTTTAAAAGTGTTAAATAAAAAAACTGCTTTAAGCAGTTTTATTTTGGTTCAACAACAAATGTTGTTATGTTATCTAAATTAATTTTTGTAACAAATTTTTTAAAGTCATCGAAATCTAGAGAAGAGATAGTTTCGTGACGATTTTTATCAATAGAGCCATATCTAATAATTTGGTTCATTAGATATTCGTTTAGATTAAATAGGTTATCGCTTAAATAAATTAGTGAACTTAGATTACCTTTTTTACTTCTTTCGAATTCTGATTTTAAGAAATCTAAGTTTTTAAGCTTATTTTTTATTTCGTTTACTAGTTTTTCTGGTTCTTTAGTTTCTCCTTCAATTAAATATAGAATGTGATTATCACTTGTAATATAGTCTAGATTTAAGTTGAAATTTATTAATTTGTTATTAAT
>CAYJEL010000014.1:0-10998 GCA_964369245.1 uncultured Muribaculaceae bacterium | reverse complement strand
GGGTTATAAAATGTATTGTAGCAAAGGTATAGGTCTTCTTTGTTCATGTTTTTTATACTGGTGAAATCTCCTAAAATTGAGTATTTTAAGGGGTGTTCATTAAAGGTATTTTCTAGTATTTTTTCATACATTACTGATTCTGGATCGTCCATATACATTTTTATTTCTTGATTAATTATACCTTTTTCTTTATCTACATTTTCATCTGTAAAATATGGTTCTTGAACATAGTCTAGTAAGTAATTTAGATTATCTTTAAAATTGTCTGGACCAGCAAATAGATATGTTGTTTTTTCGTTATTGGTATTAGCATTACAGTCACAACCATTGCTACTATAAAAAGTAAAGGGGTCTATTCCATCTTTTTGGGCAAATAGTTTGTGTTCTAAAAAATGAGCAATTCCTAAAGGAACTTTGTGATTTTTAGTGGTTGAAAATTCTATTTCATTTGAACCAAATTTGGTAGAAAATGTAGCGTAAATATTATTAACATTTTTTAAAGGAACAACAATAATTTGTAATCCATTAGGTAGTTTTTCTTCGAAAATATCCAAGTCTAATTTTTTTAAATTATCTTTTTTCATTAGTTGCTCCTTCTAAGACAAATATTGTGTCTAATTTTATTTTTTTACTAACTTTAATAATGTCTTTAATATTAACTTTTTTAATTTCTTCAATTCTTGTTTCGATTAAATCAAAATTTAAATATTCTTTTGATTCATACATTCTTAAGATTGAACTTGGGTAATCCTCAATATCTTTTAAAGCATTAACGTAAGTTAAAATACCAGCTTCTAATTCTTGTTCGCTAAAATCTCCTTTTGACATATCTTGTAGTTGTTGTTTTATTAAAGAAATTGTTTTTTTACAATCTTCTTTATTTATACCAGCACTTATTATGATAAGTTTGTCTATTGGATTGTAAGTAGCATTAATAGAGTAGCATAAGCTATTTTTTTCACGAACATTTTTAAATAGTTTTGAATCTGGGCCTCCACCTAAAATATAGGTATATAGGTTTAATACATATTTAAGCTCAAAATCGGTTAAGTTAAATAATTTAATACCAATTGATAGTTTAGTTTGTTCAATTGTATCTTTTTCTTTAATTATTTTAGGTAATTTTTTTTCTTTTTTATAATCGATAAAATGTAGACCAGAACTTTTTTTAACTGTATTTATATTAATTAGATTTTCGATATGTCCTTTAATAATATCTGAATCAAAATTTCCTATTATAAATATATCTATTTCGTCTGATTTAAGCATTTTTTTGTATTCGTCATATAATTCTTCATTTGTAATATTTTCTAAGTCTTCAATGTAACCAACTGCTTTGTGAGGGCGTGTTGGGTCTAGGTTTTCAAACATTTTTAATTTGGCATATCTACCTTTGTTATCTTTATAAGTATTAATTTCGTCATTTAATTCACGATAAGCTAAGTCGAATGTAGTAAATTTGTTGTTGTTTACTAAAGGATTAAATATTAAATTAAAGAAAAATTTAATTGATTCTAAATTCATATTTTTTTCAGTGTATTTTTCGTTTAAAAAAACTGATTTAAATGAAGTTAAAATGTAATTTCCTGATATTGATGTTGAACCACCACAACTTAGATTATATAAGTCTTCGGTTTTGATTTCTAATTCGCGACGAGTTTTATAGTTTCCATTTGAATTTAATAAAACTTTTGTAATTAAGTTTCTAAGTGTTAGGTCTTTTTTTACAATTTTTTTCTTAAAGTTAATTTTTATCATATTTCTTTTAAATTTATCTGTTTCTATAACATGAATATTATAGGCATGATTTGAATATTTTTTATACTTCATAATATCACCCTTTCTAGTATGTGAAAATAAAAGAATAAAATACATTTATTGCTTTATGTATATATTATAACAAATTTGTAAACCTTTTACTATCTTTTGATTTAATTGCATAAAATTTATTGAGGTGCGAAATGTTTAAAATTTTAAAATATTTGTTTAAGGATTTTTATCTTTTTACGGCTGCTTATTCTAATAATGTTTTTCCTGATCCGTTAACAAAAGAAGAGGAAGAAGAATTTGTAGAGAAAGCTAATTTAGGTGATAAAGATGCTAGGAATAAGTTAATTGAACATAATTTAAGATTAGTTGCTTATATTGTAAAAAAATATGAAAATAGGAAAGATGATGTTGATGATTTAATAAGCATTGGGACAATAGGATTAATAAAAGGTATAGATAGTTTTAGTAATAAAAAAGGAACTAAATTAACTACTTATGCTGCTAAATGTATTGAAAATGAGGTTTTAATGTATTATCGTTCTGATAAGAAAAATAATAAAAATATATCTATAAATGAAGCTATTGGTTTTGATAAGGATGGAAATGAAGTAACTTTTTTAGATATACTAAAGACTCCTAAACCTGATTTTGCTGCTGATATTTATAAAAAAGATAATATTAGTTTAACGAAGCAGTTCTTTCACATATTAAATGATAGGGAAAAAGAAATATTAATTCAAAGGTATGGTTTAAATAATGAGGAGGAATTAACACAAAAGGAGATTGCGAAAAAATTAAAAATATCTAGAAGTTATGTTTCAAGGATTGAGAAAAGAGCTTTAACTAAAATATTGAAAGAATTTAAAAATAGAAATTTATAATAATCTGTGATATAATAGTAACTCAAGAGGTGAATTTATGAAAAATATAATAAATTTTATTGCAGAAAATGAAGAGAAAGTTAAAACTAGATATGATAATCAAAGTGAAAAAATGTGTACTAGTTATATTTCGAATGTTTTAAATAAAAAGATTTCCTTTGAATATAATAAATATTCAATAACAGAATTGTATAAATTAAGGAATTTATGCATAGAGAACAATGTAGAGTCAGAACTTATTTTTAATTTAGATAAACATAGTCTTTTAACTTTATCTCAAAATATAGATTATATTAAACAATTCATGATTAATGTGAATTTAGAGATTACACCACAAACTGAGGTATTACCTTTTATTGTGACTTGTATGAAGTTGAAATTAATTGATAATCCTGAATCTTGTGTAAGAATAAGACTTAATGATGAGGTTAAATCTATGGATATAAAGCTTTTATTAATTCGTTTAAATGAGTTAGGTATTGCTGAGGTGACATTAATAGATGATGGAAAAAATAATAAATTATTTAATAAAATAAGTAATATTTTTATTAAACATTATGATGGAAAAGTTAATCATAGTATCGAATTGGAATCTGAGGAATATTTATTAGAAAAATCTTATAAAGAATATATTGATAAACAATATGTAATTTTAAAATAAAAAAAATATAGTAAAAAAATTGACACGAGTTTATAATTATGTTACAATTATAACTACTCAAGGAGGAATTATGCAAGTATTGCTTATTATTATATCAATTTTATTGATAGCCATAGTTTTATTACAAGCTGGTAAAGCTGAAAGCTCAAGCAACGTGATTACTGGTGGAAGTGGAAATTTATTCGCTAACCGTAAAGAACGTGGTGGAGAGTTATTTATTACCAACTTAACTATGGGATTAGGAACAGCATTTTTTATTATTTGTTTAATAATTGGGTTCTAAAAAAGGAATGAATGTTCCTTTTTTTGTATATATAAATAAAAAATGAATATAATTTAATAGGTGATGATATGAAAATTTTCTTACCGCTTTTGTTAGGGACAATAGTGGGTTTAATTTCTAATAATTTAATAGATTATGATTCTTTAACTAAACCGTTTTTTTTCCCACCTGAATATTTATTTGGTATTGTATGGCCAATCTTATATTTATTAATGGGGATATCTTCTTATTTAATAGATGAGAAAAATGGTAATTTAAATGTTTTTTATTTACAACTCTTATTAAATTTATTGTGGCCTTTTGCTTTTGCACTTAGTCCGATACTTTCTTTTGTTATTATAATTGTATTAATTATAGTTGTAATAAAGATGCTTTTGCAATTTAAGGATATTGATAGTGTAGCTTTTTATTTGCAAATACCATATTTGATTTGGTTAATATTTGCTGCAATTTTAAATTTAAGTATTGTAATTTTAAATTAAGACTTCAGGTCTTATTTTAATTTTTTCTAAAATGTGCTATTATATAATTGGTGAAGTAATATGTTAAGAAAATTATTAAAAATAGTAGTAAGTAGGATGTTTATAGTAGGAACGCTTATATTCTTGCAGTTGTTGGGGTTATATTTAGTTTTTACAATTATGGATGATTTTTATATTTATTTTAATACGTTTAGTGTGGTATTTGCATTGTTATTAGGTCTTTATATTATAAATAATACTAATAACCCTAGTTATAAGATTGTATGGTTAATAGTTATATTATTAAGTCCATATATTGGTTTAATTTTGTATGTATCATTTGGTGGTAATAGTAATGATAAAAAGACTAAGAAAAAAATACTTTTAATTAATGAAAAAAGACAAAAATATTTACATCAAAGTGAAGAAGTGTTGAAAAAATTGAAAGGTGAAAATGTAGATGCATTATTACAAAATAACTATTTAATTAATAATGCTTATTATCCTGTTTATCGTAATACTAACATAGATTATTTTGAAGTAGGAGAAAAATTTAAAGATAAATTAATAGAGAAGTTAAAAGAGGCTAAGCATTTTATTTTCATGGAATATTTTATAATTGAAGAAGGTAAATTTTGGAATGAAATATTAGAGATATTAAAAGAAAAAGCAAAAGAAGGTGTTGATGTTAGAATAATATATGATGATTTTGGAAGTATTTTAGCTTTACCAAGTCATTATCCTAAGTATTTAAAAAAATTAGGTATTAAATGTTCAACTTTTAATAATTTTATTCCAATTATATCTTCTAAATTAAATAATCGTGATCATAGAAAAATAACAGTTATTGATAATAAATATGCTTTTACGGGCGGAATGAACTTAGCTGATGAATATATTAATGAGAAAGTTAGATTTGGTCATTGGAAAGATAATGGTATTTTATTAGAGGGTGAAGCTGTTTGGAATATGACTGTAATGTTTTTAGCGACTTGGGATTATAGTAATAATATTTCCGAAAATTTTGAAAATTTTAAAATTGAACATAAGGTTAAGGGTAAGTCATATGTGAATCCATTTGATGATTCACCTTATGATAAAGAAACTGTATCTAAAAATGTTTATTTGAATTTGATTAATAAAGCTAAGGATTATGTTTATATAATAACTCCATATTTTATAGTTGATAATGAGCTTATGACAGCAATTACGAATGCTTCTAAAAATGGTGTTGAGGTTAAAATAATAGTTCCTGGTATAGCAGATAAAAAAATTGTTAATGAAGTAACAAAATCATTTTATGATCAATTATTAGAAAGTAATATAAAAATATATGAATATGAACCTGGATTTATACATGGTAAAACAGTTATTGCGGATGATATGTATGCTATAATTGGAACTGTTAATATGGATTTTAGAAGTCTTTATTTACACTTCGAGAATGGTGTTTTAATATATAATGATAAGGTCATTGAGGATATAAAAAGTGATTTTATTGAAACTTTTAAAATATGTCGTGAGGTATCATTAAAAGAAAGTAAAAATATCGGAATTACTAGAAGAATTTTAAGGGCTCTTTTAAGGGTATTTGCTCCATTAATGTAAAAAAGTATCGTTAGATACTTTTTTCTTTTAATAAATTATATACTTCATTTAGTGTTAAGTCTTTTTTTGTTTTATAAAATGGTTTAAAATGTAAGTGATAATGTTTAACATCTTGGATTTCTCCATTGTTTTGAATTAAAGTTATACCATCGCAATTTAAATTATTTTCTAAAAATGTTTTTAATTTTTTACTTGTTTGCATTATGTGATTTAAAACATTTTCTTCTATGTCGTTTAAATCAGTATAATGTTTTTTAGGGATAATTAAACTATGACCACAACTATCTGGATTAATATCTAAAAATATTAATATTAATTCATCTTCATATAACTTATAACACGGTATCTCACCACTTACAATTTTACAAAATACACACATATCATTACCTCCATTTCAATTATATAATTTATTTAAAAACAATTCAAGATTGACTTTAATATAAAATATAGTATAATAATAAAACAAGGAGAAAATATGAGAAAAATAAGTTTTTATAAGTTAATAAAAGAATTAAAAAAAGTTACTAATAATAACTTTGCCACAGAACAAAATATTTTAGGTGAAATTAATGAAGGATACTTTTACAAAGGATGTCCTGTTAGTTTAAGTTATGATGAATCTATTAGCCTAATAATAACAATTATAAGCAATAATAAAGATAAAGAAAAAGAACTAGTAGAAGCTATATCATCTATAATAAATGATAGCCCTTTATGCAGTTATAAATTACAACCTAAAGGAGTAATAAAAGAAAACGCTTTCCCAACTGTTGAATGGTTTTTTATCGATCCTAATATACGTTTAATGGAAATCTTTTCAGGAAAAGGTTTTATTGACGAACCAGCTTTAAACGATATTGTTGTTTACAAAGAAACTAAATTTAGTGATTGTCATCCAACATCAATTAAAAGAGGTAAAAGTGAATTTGAACCAGATACAACTAAATTAGATTTAAATCATTTTAACAAAATATTAAATCAAATAATGAACGATGATTTAAACGGATTTACCAAAAAAAAATAACTACCACAAGGTAGTTTTTTTGTGAATACTGCTAATATTCATTTTATTATGATTTTTTTATTCAAAAATATACAAAAGAATAAAATTTCGTGTATAATATATTTAGGTGATGAAAATGGACAAATTAATTATAAATAATTTAACAGTTGAAATCGAAAATAAAATGATTTTAAAAGATTTTAATTTGGAAATAAATAGTGGAGAAATTCATGTAATAATGGGACCAAATGGTACAGGTAAATCAACTTTATCAAAAACAATTATGGGTGATAAAAATTATAAAATTATTGGTGGTGAAATTAAGTTAAATGATGAGGTTTTAAATGATTTAACTACTGATCAAATAGCTCGTTTAAAGATATTTTTAAGTATGCAAATGCCGATTGAAATTGAAGGGGTAAGTAATGCCGATTTTTTAAGAACTGCTGTTTCTCTTCAACAGGATAAAGATTTCAAATTATTTAAATTTATAAAAGAATGTGAAAGAAATTTAGAAAATTTGAATTTTAATAAAGAAATGTTATATCGTAGTGTTAATGTTGGGTTTTCTGGAGGAGAACGTAAAAAAAATGAAATTCTTCAAATGAATTTATTAAAACCTAGAGTTGTTTTATTAGATGAAATTGATTCAGGTTTAGATGTTGATAGTTTAAAAATTGTTGGAGAAAAAGTAATGGAATATTTTGAAGAAGAAAAACCAGCAATACTTTTAATTACTCATTATCAAAGATTATTAGATTACATTAAACCTCATTATGTCCATATTATGAAAGATGGAAAAATAGTTAAAAGTGGTAATAGAAGTTTAGTAAAAGAGATTGAAGAAAAAGGTTATGAAAATTTGAGTAATACTAGTACATCTATAATTGAGGAAAAAGTATAAAATGAATAAAATAGTAATAGAAGATGAGTTAGTTGATGTAAATGTCTCGGAAAAAATAAAAGTAGATATTCAAGAAGGTTTTATTGAAAAAATAAATATTGATATTAATTGTAATTGTACTATTAAGATAAATTATAACTGTACTGAAAAGAAGTTTGCTGTGAATTATAATACTAATAATTATAAGGTTAAGATAATTGAAACTAAGTTTAATAAATCCAAAATTTTATCGACTTATAACTTAGGTGATAGTAGTGAATTAATTCTGATAAAAGTAAATGATTGTTTAGAAATTAGGCAAAATGATATTGTTAATTTAAATGGTGAGTATTCAAATATTACATATATACTTAAGACAGTAGCTAATGGGTTAGAAAAATATAATTTAGATGTACATCACAAAAGCAATAATACTGTAAGTAATATTATTAATCATGGATTAAATAATAGAGGCAATATTAATTTTAATGTTTCTTCTTTTATTCCTAATGGATATAAAAATTGTAAAACTAATCAAGATAATAGAATAATAAATTTAGTTAATAAAAAATGTGTTATAAGACCTAATTTATTTATTGATGAATTTGAGGTTGAAGCTAATCACTCAGCTTTAGTAGGTAATTTTAATGAAGATGAAATATTTTATTTACAAAGATTAGGCATAGATATAGTAAGTGCTAAAAAGTTATTGACACAAGGTTTTATTAAAAGTTATGTTGAAGATAAATGTGTTGAAATATTTAAAAAGTATTGGAGGTGATTTATGAATCGTGAAGATTTTTTACTTTTAAATCAGGATATATTATATTTTGATAGTGCAGCTACTAGTTTAAAACCAAAGGTTTTAAGTGAAACAATTAGTGATTATTATAATAATTATAGTGCTAATGCTCATAGGGGTGATTATGATTTAAGTCTTAAAGTTGACTATGAATATGAAAACACTAGGCGATTAGTTAAAGAGTTTATAAATGCTAGATCACATAAGGAAATTGTTTTTACTTCTGGTACAACGGATTCTTTAAATAAAATTATATTTGGTTATTTTAAAAATTATTTAAATGTAGATGATGAGGTTTTAATTACTAAAAGTGAACATGCATCTAATATTTTACCTTGGTTTGAGCTTGATAATAAAGTTAGTTATATAGAACTAAATGATGATTTAACTCTTAGTTTAGATAATGTTAAAAAGGCTATAACTAAAAATACTAAAGTTATATCTTTAGCTCATATAACTAATGTTATAGGTGATATAAGACCTATTAAAGAAATTACTGAATATGCTCATGAAAATGGTATTTTAGTTGTTATAGATGGAGCACAAAGTGTTGCTCATATGGGTGTTGATGTTCAAGATTTAGGTATTGATTTTTTAGCGTTTTCAGCTCATAAAATGTTAGGTCCTACAGGACTTGGGATATTATATGGTAAGGAAGAAGTTTTAAAAAATATTAAACCAATTATAGTTGGTGGTGGTATGAATAGTAGTTTTGATTTCAATGGTAATAAAACTTATAATGAATTACCATCATTATTAGAAGCTGGAACTCAAAATATTGCTGCTATTATTGGTTTTGGAAAAGTAATTGAATATTTAAACTTAATTGGTATGGATAAAATAAATAAGTATGAGTTAGAATTAAGGAAATATGCGATTGAAAAATTGAGTCAAATTGATAATTTAATTATTTATAATAAAAATTCAGAAACTGGTATTATTACTTTTAATTATAAAAATATTTTTTCTCAGGATTTAGCTATTTATTTAAATAGATATAATATATGTATTAGAGCTGGTAGTCATTGTGCTAAAATATTAAAAGATGACTTAAAGATTAAAAACACATGTCGTATGTCTTTATATTTTTATAATACAAAAGAAGAAATAGATAAATTATGTGAAATTTTAAATAATGAAAATATATATGATGAAATAATTTAGAGGGGTTATATGAAACGATTATTCTTATTATTAATATTATTAACTGGTTGTCAAAAGGGTAATATTAATGAGACGTTAAATAAAATGGTTGAATTAAAAAATTATGAAGTTAAAACAGAAATTATAAATGAAGTAAATGAAGAATATACAACTATTGTTAATAATGAAGAAGAACAGATAACTATTGAATATAATGGTAATACTATTTATGGTGTTGATGATACATATTATGTAGAAGTTGATGGTGTTTGGCAAAATCCTGATTTAGGTTTACGAACATTAGATTTTAATTTATTAAAGAATTTTGAATATGTAGAAGAAAATGATGTCTTTAAAACTGAAATATTTTCTGATTATCCAGAATATTATTTAAATAAAACTTATTATAAAGCTAGTGATTTAGAAAAAATGATAATTGAAATTCAATTTGATAAATATATAGAGGTTATAAAAACTACTGTAGTTACAAATTATGGTAATGCTATAATAACTGAAACTTATAGTAATTATAATAGTAATGATGAATTTAAATTGCCAGCTGAAATTATATTTGGAGATAATGGTGTAATAGATGATGCTAATGTAAGTACTTTTAAAACAGAAATGAATTTAGTTGTAAATGGGTTTATGACGTTGTGTATTAATAATGAATTAAGTTCTTTATTAAATAATGGTAATGAAAAATTAACTAGTATTTGTTTAGAAAGTAATTTAGATACTGAACAGTTTAATGAAGTTTTTGATATTGGAGATATTACTATTTCAGGTACTGTTTTTATTAAAGATAATGAAATAGTTAATGGAATATTTGTAAAAGGTAATTATGTTATTTCGGTAACAGATAAGGTTGTAAATGCACCTATAAAAGACTAATTTAGTCTTTTTTTGAGATAATCTTTTAATTTTATAGTTAATATGTTAATATATATAAGGGAAGTGATAATATGAAAAAGCCATCAATAATGGAAGCTAAAAAAAGAACAAAAGAAACTGTTAAAACAGTATTCATGAATGATATATCAGAAACTCAAAAAGTATTAGGGCAAAATAGAAAGTATTTTATAAAAACTTATGGATGTCAAATGAATGAACATGATAGTGAGAATATAAAAGCTATTTTAGAAAAAATGCAATTTACTGAAGTGGAAGAAATGGAAGATGCTGATTTAATTTTATTAAATACATGTGCTATTAGGGAAAATGTGCATGATAAAGTTTATGGATTATTAGGTCATATTAAACATTTAAGAACTAAAAAAGAAGTAGTTGTAGGTATGTGTGGGTGTATGGCTCAAGAGGAAAATGTTGTTGATACTATCACGAATAAGTATAAGTGGTTAGATGTAGTTTTTGGAACTCATAATATTAATAATTTACCAAATATTTTAGAAAAAACTTTTGAAAGTAAAAAACAAGTTGTTGAAGTTTTAAGTTGTGAAGGGGATATTGTTGAAGATATTCCTGTTAAAAGAGATAGTGATT
>CAYJEL010000013.1:16015-19003 GCA_964369245.1 uncultured Muribaculaceae bacterium | reverse complement strand
ATTTAAACGAAATAAGTTCGATATTTGTTCCATTTAAAGACAAATCATAGTATAAGTAATTTCTAAACGACCTCTACGGAGGTGCCATTTTTTGAAATTATAAACTAACTAGAAATAGTTAGTTTTTTATTGTATAATATTTTTATAAGAAATTGTATTAAGGTTATATAATTAGGTAAAACTTTCAGTAAAAAATAAAAAAGGAGAAGTAAAATGAAAAAAAGTATTTATAAAAACAAAATCTTTTATATAGCTGTTATTACATTATTAATGTTAGTGATAATATTCTTTGTTTCTAATAGTTTAAAAGTTTTAGAACCTAGTGACAATGTAAATCATACTGAATCAGAAAATAACTCTAATAATAATGAACACCCAAGTGAAGAAGAAAAAAATTCGGAAAATGATGCTGATATAAATGAAGAAAACTCTACATCCACAGAATCTGAATCAAATCCAGAATTAGAACCAACAAATCCGGAAACAACACCAGAACCAACGCCAACTCCAGAACCAACACCAACTCCAGAACCTGAACCAACTCCAACACCAACGCCAACACCTGAACCAACTCCAACTCCTGAACCCACTCCAACTCCAGAACCAACTCCAGAACCAACACCTGAACCAGAAGAACTAAGTTGGTCAGAAAAAAATGCAATTGTTGCACAAGAAATTATTGATATTCATAAAGTATCAGTTTTGTATGATAGTAAAGCATTTTATACAGAAGCAGGAGTTAGCGCAACAAAAACAAGTGAAGCTGATGGCGAAAAATTAAACCAAACATTGAATAATATTAAAAATGCCTTATATAATATTCCACAGTCAGTTCTAACAACAATGAGATTAAATAATGGTTATAGTATCCACATATTAAAACAATTACCAGGTGGACAATCAGGATTAGCAGTTTACTCACCATATGGAAGCCAAAGAATAATAATGGATGTTGATTTACTACTATCAGATAGAATACTATATCATGAAACATTTCACTTAATGGAGCGATATATGTATCATAAAAATGGCATGGTGGATGCATTCCCTGAGTGGACAACATTTAATCCAAGTGGATTTACTTACGGGACAATTAATTCTCAATATACAGCTTATGATAAAGAAGTATCTATTGAAAATATTTCCTTCGTATCAACCTATGCTAAAACTAATGCAATGGAAGATCGTGCAGAACTATTTGCCGACTTAATGTTTAGAACAAGAAAATATACATATATGAATAATGGTTATGGAATAAATGAAAAAGCAAAATATTTAGACTCAGTTATAGACAAATATTTTGGAAATATAAGTAATACAAAATGGGAAAGATGGATTAGTAAATAAAAATATAAAACTTTATTGTCAAAAAGGAGAATTAATATGTTAAATATAAAAAATATAACTAAATATTATAAAAGTACACCAGGGATAATCGACTTATCACTAACGATTAATGAAGGAGAAATATATGGATTTATTGGTCCTAATGGAGCAGGAAAAAGTACTACAATAAGAAGTATATTAAATTTCATAAATATATCAAATGGAACAATTACTATCAATTATAAAAATCATACAGATAAGACAACTAAAATAGAAATTGGATACTTACCAGGAGAAATTAATTTATATGACGATTTAACTGTTTTAGAAATGTTTAAATATAATAATAACTTTTATAAAAAAAACTATATAAATAATGCTATACATCTAGCTGAATACTTAGAATTAGATACTAATAAAAAAATTGATACCTTATCACTAGGTAACCTAAAAAAAGTTGGTATAATTTTAGCTCTAATGCACGAACCAAAAATTTTAATTCTAGATGAACCAACAAGCGGGTTAGACCCTCTAATTCAAAAAAAATTCTATGAGTTAATTTTAAAAGAAAAGAAAAAAGGAACAACAATTTTTTTCTCATCTCATATTTTAAGTGAAGTAAAACAAATCTGTGACCGAGTAGGAATAGTTAAAGATAATAAACTAATTAAAGAATTAAGTCTAAAAGAATTAAATAAAACAAACGGTTACAACATTCAAATATATAGCAAAGATATAGAAGAAATATCAAAGGAACTAAAAGTAGAAATAAAAAATAATAGTTTCACATATAAAAAAGATATTAACAAATTAATTAATACATTACAGAAGTATAACATAGAACAATTATATATAAAAGAAGAAGAAATAGAAAATATATTTATGGAATTTTATGGAGAACAAAATGATAAATAGAGAATTAAAAGTAAATTTTAAAAGTTTATTAATATGGTGTATAATCACAACTGCAATCTTAACACTAGTATTTTTAATGTATCCAACAATATCAAGTAATAACGAAATTAACATTAACGACATAGTTAAAATAATGCCTGAAAATCTTCTGTCAGCATTCAATATTGACTTAGTAGATATTAGTAAAGTAGATGGTTTTTTCAAAACAGAAGGAATGGTTATCTTAATGTTAATATATTCTGTTTATGCCTCACAAATAGGAAACAGTATTTTATTAAAAGAAGAATCAGATAAAACAATTGAATATTTATATTCTAAACCAGTAGATAGAAAAAACATTTTAACTAGTAAAATAATAGCTGGATTAATCAATATAATAGCGCTTATAACATTTATAAATATAGTAATTGTCATCGGATTATATTTAAGTAATGCCCCAATAAAAGATGTCTTACTTTTAAATATAACAATGATTATTCCAACGATACTAATTTATTTTATAACTATATATATATCAACATTTTTTAGAAAAACAAAACAAATGAATGCAATAGGATATGGAATAGTATTCATCAGTTATTTTGCCAATATATTTAGTGAAATGTCAGAAAAAGTTGAATGGCTAAAATACTTTTCAGTCTACACACTAGCAGACATAAGAAACCAAATTGCAAATAACCAATTTAATGAAATGTTTATAATAATATTTATTATAATTTCAATTGTAATTATAATCTTAACATATAA
>CAYJEL010000013.1:0-15915 GCA_964369245.1 uncultured Muribaculaceae bacterium | reverse complement strand
CCACGCCTCATTATTAAATAATAATTTAGATTTTAAATTCAAAATTTTAGCTAAAGACTCAATAGATTTAATCATTTTAGAAAAGAAATAATAATTTTCTATTTCTTTTTTTAAACAATTTTCATTTGTAATAAAATTAACAAACAAATACTCATTATCAATCAAAATACTTATTTCCTCAACATTCAAAAATTCGCTCATACCAACATCTAATCTACCAGCAGGCGCCACCCTCTTTTTAGTCATATCCATTTTATCAGCAAAAATTAAAATAGCACTTAATAAATCAACATCATCAAATTTCGAACTATGATTTAAAATAGCTTCAATAACTCTATTCTTATCTTTTAATTTAATTTCATACTCATCGATAAACGAACTAGCCATCGAAGCACTTCTAACATGATGATTTTCTTTTCCACAGTAAGCCCCAATATCATGCAACAAAGCAGCAACCTGATAATCAAAAATATCCTCTTCACAAATACCTACTTGTTCCATAATTGAAGTCATCAAATTCATAACATTTAAAGCATGAGTAAAATTATGATACCCCATAGCTAAAGGATCATTGTTTTCATAAATTTCTACTTGTTCATATAAATCAATTAATTTAGTATTATTAATAATATTTTCAATCATATTAATCACTCATTTCAAAATAATTATATCATAATATATCAATTATAAAAAAGTGTGATAAAATATAATTAGGAGGATTTATGAAATTAGAAAATAAAGTAACAATTGTAACAGGAGGAGCCAAAGGAAATGGCCTAGGAATAGCTCAAGTATTTAAAAGATATGGAGCTAAAGTTTATATTTTAGACTATGACCAAGAAACATTAGAAATAGCAAAAAAACTAAACATTAAAGGCTACATAGTTGATATTAGAAATAATGAGGAAGTAAACAAAATCATAAAAGAAATAGCTCAAGAAAATACTAATATTGATGTTCTAGTAAATAATGCCGGAGTAGCTAAAATAGCACCGTTTTTAGAAACAGATGATCAAACAAGGGATTACCACTTCGATATTAATATTAAAGGAACTTGGAATGTAACAAAAGCCACAATTCCTTTTATGAATAATGGTAGTATAGTAAACCTTTCAAGTGTAACAGGACCGATGGTAGCCGACCCAGGAGAAGTCGCTTACGCTACAACAAAAGCTGCTCTAATCGGATTTACAAAAGCAATCGCAATGGAATTTGTTGATAAAATAAGATGTAATGCTATTTTACCAGGTTATATTTTAACACCAATGGTAGAAGGTATAGCCAAAGATACAGATTCAAATAACCCAGAAAGTGTTATTAAATCAATCGCCTCAGGAGTTCCAATGAAAAGATTAGGAACAATAGAAGAACTAGGAGAATTAGCAGCTTTTTTAGCAAGTGAAGAATCAAGTTATATAACAGCTCAATCATTTGTAATAGATGGTGGAGCAACCTCTCCAGAAACAAATAGTGTTGGAATTTAAATTCTTTGAAAAAAAGAATTTTTTTAATTAAACCATTATAAAAAAATAAAAAAAATGCTATAATATATAAAAGAATGGAGAGATATTATGAAACACAAAATTGAAGTTAAAAACTTAACAAAAACATATAAGTCCAAAAAAGGACAAGCAGTGACAGCTCTTGACAACATAAATATAGAATTTCCTTCAAAAGGAATGATTTTTATATTAGGAAAATCAGGAAGTGGAAAATCAACCCTACTTAATTTATTAGGTGGATTAGATAATTACGACAGCGGAGAAATTATTATCAAAGGAAAAACAAGCAAAACCTTTACCCAAAATGATTTTGACTCATATAGAAATACTTATCTAGGCTTTATCTTCCAAGAATATAACATATTAGAAGAATTTAATATTTACAGCAATGTCGGATTAGCGCTAGAATTACAACATCAAAAAGCTAATAAAGACGTAATAGATCAAATTCTAAACAAAGTAGGATTAGAAGGATTAGGTCAAAGAAATCCTCAAGAACTTTCAGGAGGGCAAAAACAAAGAGTAGCTATTGCAAGAGCTTTAGTTAAAAATCCTGAAATAATCCTAGCTGATGAACCAACAGGAGCGCTAGATTCAAGTACTGGAACACAAATTTTAAAACTTTTAAAAGAACTATCACAAGAAAAATTAGTTATAATAGTTTCCCACGATAGAGAAAATGCCATAAAATTTGCTGATAGAATTATCGAATTTAAAGATGGAAAAATTATATCAGATGAAAACAAATTAGAAATAGATGAAACTAATTCAAATGAATTTAAATTAATAAACTCAAGTTTATCAAATAAACACGCTTTAAAAATAGGCGCTAGTAGTTTGAAATATAAACCATTTCGTTTAGTATTAACTATCCTATTAGCCTTTTTATCCTTTGCTTTATTCGGATTATCAGACACCCTTGGTAATTTTAACGAAACAACGGCTACAGCCCAATCAATAATCGATTTAAATATTAATATTTCAGGTTATGAAAAAAAAGAAATATTTACAAATGAATTCGGTATAGAACTAGAAGATACCACTGCATTTACAAAAGAAGAATATGAAACATTTACAACAAAATATGATGTAAATTCATATAAATCAATCTCTGATTACTATTTATTTAGAGATGCATTCGAAAGATATGATACTACAAATGTATATTACTATGGATTTTCTAGTGATGCAAGCGGAGTAGTTAACGTAACAAATGAAGATTTAAACACCCTTAATTATACTATTAATGGACAACTACCACAAAATAAAAATGAAATAGCCTTAACAAACTATTTAGCAGAACTATTTTTAAATAATGAAGTTACAGTTTATGATGATAATCAAACACCTATAAAAATAACAATAAATAATATCGAAGATTTAATAGGTAAAAACATCGAAGTGAAAGATTTAGAAACAACAAACATATTTAAAGTAACAGGGTTAATCAACACTAATATGGATACAAAATATGATGTTCCTAATTTAATTACAGAGTACGATTTATTCGAAGAAATGAGAAACTATCGAGAATATGGATTCCATTCAAAAATATTTGTATCAAATGAATATTTTACAGAAATAGAACAAATTAAAGCAAATACAAATAATGGAAAAATATATGACATGATTTTATTTCAAACACCAGAAAGAGAAACATTAGAAGAAATAATTTCAACAACACAAAGTGAAGAATACCCAATGTATACAATCAAAAACAGTTCGTATAGAACAATTTTAGAAACAAGTTACTTCGTAACAGACTTAACACCTATAGCATTCTATACAGGATTATTTTTCGCAATATTTTCAGCTGTATTACTATTTAATTTTATCTCAATATCAATAAGCTATAAACAAAAAGAAATAGGAATACTAAGAGCAATCGGAGCTAGAAGTATAGACATATTTAAAATATTCTTCTACGAAACATTAATAATTGGATTAATAAATTTTGTACTATCTTCAATCACATTAGTGATAGCTGTTTATTTTATCAACGAATATTTAAAATCAGGTATCGGGTTAGAATTAACAGTATTTATCTTATCAATTAGACAATTTATATTATTATTAACACTAAGTATACTTGTAAGTTTCATTTCTTCATTTATACCTGTAAACAAAATATCAAGAAAAAAACCAATTGATTCAATTAGAAAAATATAACAAAAACACATCAATTTGATGTGTTTTATTTAATAATAATTTTAACGATATTGACATTAAAATAAAAATACACTATTATTAAAGCATAAGGAGGTTACATGATAAAAATTATAATACCAATAATTGGAATAATAGTTATATTAATAGTAATATTTTCCCAAAATAAAAATATAACAATAGAAAATGTAAATGAAATAAAAAATGCAACCATTATAGATGTAAGAACAGAAGAAGAATATAATGAGGGACACCTAGAAAATAGCATCAACATACCACTAGATATTATAACAACGATAAATATAGATAAAAATGAAACCATTTATATTTACTGTAGAAGTGGAACAAGAAGTAAAGAAGCAGCCGATAAATTAAAAGAATTAGGCTATATAAACATTATTGATTTAGGCGGTATTCTAAATAAAAAAATTGAATTAGTAAAATAAATAATTTTAAAAAAATGAGCAATAATAGTATTGGAGGTAGTTATGGAAGAAAAAAACAAATTACTAATACAATTACATACAAGCTCATTATTAGGAAAACTAGGAACAGAAGCCCTATTAAAATATGTAAAAAATGATAATATTATAAAATTAGTAAAGAAAGAAAATACAAAATATAATCAGTTTCACCATGAATCACATAAAATTTTAAGTCATAAAAAAATAAAAATAGAGCAACCACCAGAATTTTATAAAATGGTCGACGATATTGAAGAACTAATGAGTAATATGAAAGAATTTGATACAGAAATAATGAAAGACTTAATTCTTAGAAGTCTAGAATACGCTTTAGTAGATCTTAAAATACATTTAAATAAATTTAACGAAATATCAGAAAAAAAGTAGTAAAACTAGCACTGAAATATAAGTTATTTTTAGAAAAAAGTAAAGAGGAAACAAAAAAACTAGTCACCTAGTTTTTTATTTGCACTTACCACCTGTGTTAGCTTCGAAAGATTTAGAAAAATTTTCAATGTATTTTTCAATACCTGTTTCTTTAACTAATTTATTTTGTAAATCAATTTCATAATTAAAATCATTTTTTCCATATTCAGTAATACCCTCATCATCATATTTAATTGTAATATCACCATACTCAGATTTACACACTAACTCTTTAGAAAAAATAGAAATAATAACAAATACCAAAATAGTTAAAATTAAAGCCCCAATAGCAATCCCACCGATAATTTTATAATTTTTTAACATTTATATCACCTACTTAATTATATAAAAAATAATTAAAAAAGTAAATAATATGTTATAATAAAAAAAGAGAGGATGATTGAAATGTTTAAATTTACACACTATAATATTAATGTATTAGACTTAGAAAAAAGCTTAAATTTCTACGAACAGGCACTTAATTTAAAAGAACAAAGAAGAGTTGAAAATGAAAATTTTACACTAGTTTATTTAACAGATAATAAAACAGAATTTACATTAGAATTAACACATTTAAAAGAAAGAAAAGAACCATATAATTTAGGAGAAAATGAATTCCATCTAGCTTTCACAACAGAAAATTTTGAAAATTCATATAAAAAACACAAAGAAATGAATTGTATTTGTTATGAAAATAAAGAAATGGGTATTTATTTTATAACAGATCCTGATAATTATTGGATAGAAATAATTCCTAATAAATGACAAAATATCAAATATTAGTTTTTAGCCCAACTGGCAACACCATGTTTTTAGCCAATATACTAAAAGAACAATTAAATTGTGAAATCATCAATACAAAATCAAATTGTGAACACCTTATAATTATGAGTTCAATTCATGCTTTTAGAATTCCCAAAACATTAAAAAAATACATAAACAAACCAAAAAAAATATCACTAATAGCAGTAGGATGTAACACATCAAAAATAAATGATGCAGCTGGAATTAACACATTAAAATATGCTAAAAAAAATAAAATTGAAATTATAAAATATAAAACTTTAGCTATGCCTCTTACTATAGTAAAAAAATTCAACGACAATTATAGTAAAAAAATCATAAACGAATCAATACAAGAAATAACTAAAATTTCTAAAACAATAGAAATTAAAGATATCAAAAAAATATCTTTAACATCTAAATTACTTGCTCCTATTTATTACATAGAAAATACATTTATTAAATTATTTGGTTTAGAATTAAAAGCAAATAAAAACTGTATTAAATGTAAAAAATGTCAAAATATATGTCCTAAAGGTAATATAATTGTTAAAGATAAACCAAAATTCAAATTAAAATGTATGATGTGTATGAGTTGTATATATAATTGTCCTAAAAAAGCAATCCACCCAAGAATATCAAAATTTATTGAATTTAAAGATGGGTATAATATCAAAGATTATTTATAGTCTTTTTTTATTATGCAACCAAATTTATACAAAATGATAATAAAACTTGCTAGTGCAACCAATAATATTTATAATATAATTAATACGAGGTGAAGAAAATGAAGTTTTGTAATAAACTACCAAAACTAAGAAAAGAAAAAAATTATTCCCAAGAACAACTAGCTGAAAAACTAAATGTTTCTAGACAAGCTATATCTAAATGGGAATCAGGATCATCATATCCTGACATGGAAAAAATGATTGAAATATGTAAAATATTTGATTGCACATTAGACCAGTTAATGGATGATGGAGTAATAAGTAAAAATAAAGAAACAGTAGAAAATAAAAATATTTTAGATGATTTTCTTAAAACAATTACCAAAATATATAATATGTTTATAGCAATGGCTTTTAAACAAAAAGTAAAATGTATCTTAGAAATGATTATCATAATACTAATTGTAGTATCAATTATAAATATTTCTTATATGATAATTGATGATTTAATTCTCGATTTAATAAAAAATATAACATTCAACACACTAGCAACTCTTCTAGGAAACTTAATTTTAATAATATTATATACAATAGGTATAATTATAATATATCACCTATTTAAAGTAAGATATCTTAATTATTACATAACAATAGAAGATAAAACAGTTACAAAAAAAATAATAGAAAAAGAAATAGATCCAATAATTGTAAATAAACCAAAAGAAAAAGTTATTATAAGAGATCAACAACACTCAACAAATAACTTTATAAAAATAATTAATAAAATATTTACAACTACAATATCTTTTTTCTCAATTATTATGTTAATACCAATGATTATAACACTAATATTAACAATAGCTGGACTTATATTTTTAATTATGTTTATATCTACACACATCATATTTTTATATATAAGTATAATTGTTCTAGGTTTATCTTTAGGACTTATATTATTAGTATATATATTAGTAAAACTAACATTTAATGATAAATTAAAGTTTAATATTATATTTATACTATTTTTAATATCAACATTTTTAATGGGTTTAGGAACAGGTTTAACAGTTCACTCATTTACACAAATGTCAAGTATAAGCTATTTTGATACAATAACAACTAATTATGAATATGAACTAGAAGTAAATGAAGAAAGATTAATTCATTTAATAAATCAAAACAACACAACCTATAAAGATACAAACTACAACATTGGCAACACAAATATAAATTTAATATTTAATAATGAATTAAAAAATCCAAAAATAAAAATAAATACACAAGTAGAAAAAAGTATAGAAAATTTTTACTTATACCATATATTCCCAAGTTATGATAACTATAAATTGTATTTTGATACATTTATAAATAATTTAAAAAATAATCAAATAACAACATATAATATTTATGATGAAAAAATTGAAATATACATATATATTTCAGAACAAAATTATGATGATTTATACTACAAAGACTATTAAGTAGTCTTTTTTATTTACTAACTAAAAAACCATTATAAACCATCTTAGTATCATTAACAACAATAAAAGCTTTTTCATCACATCTTTTAATTAAAGCTTGCAAATGATTTATTTGTTTATTACTAGTTTCAATAAATAATAAATGCTTTTTATCATCTCTACCACTAGCTTCTATAACTGTAACAGCATAACCATTATCTCTAATCATATCAACCATGTTAGGATAAGCAAAACCAGTTATAACTTGAAAAGAAACAGTTCCTTTTATAACTTTACTAGAAACAAAACTCCCTAAAAAAGTACCAACAGAAAACCCACCAGCATACCCAACAGCAATCCAAATACTATCCATAGTAGTATTCAAAGCTTCCTTGACAATTAAAAACCAAACTAAAATTTCAAAAAAACCAACTAAAGAAGCATACAACCTATTACCTCTTACTAAAATCATAGTTCTTAATGTTCCTAATGAAACATCAAAAACACGAACAAAAAAAATCTGCAAAGTTAAAATTAAAATTTCCATTATATCACCATTTTTAGTATAAACACATATTGAAATATAATACAAAATCTTTGACTACCAATAATAAATGTGCTAAAATAAAAATATAATATATAGGAGGAAAAAATGAAAAAATTATTATGTTTGCTTTTATTAATACCTACTTTAATAAATGCACAAGAAGTTAACAATTCAGAAAATACAATAAATGAATATTCACAAACAATTGTTGAAGAAAACATTGAAGCAACAGAAAATTTAAATGGAACAGGAATTTATATTGGCTTAGAAACAGAAGTTAATAACAACATTAATGGTATACTATTTAACTTATCAAGCAACTTAGAATTTGGTGGAACAAGTGAGTACGGAATTATAGGTGCATTAAATGCCAACATAGCAGGTACCATTAATAACGATGGTATTTTTGTAGGAAATACCCTAAATTTTACAGAAACATTCAAAATAAATAGAGATGCATTTATTTTTACAACATCATCTAATATTCAAGGAACATTCTTAAGAGATGTTACAATTATAAGTAATGAAGTTGTGATTAGTAACACTACAGTTACAGGAAATTTAGATATTCAAGCAGCTAAAATTACAATTGGTGAAGATGTAAATTTAAGCAATTTAACTTACAACGAAGATGCTGAAATAACTATCGATACCACAGCAGTAATTGCTAATAAAACAACATCAAAACCAATAATAGAAGAAATGACAATACAAGATCATATAACTAATTTTATTTATAGTTATGGTACAGCATTATTCACATTTGCTGCTGTAGCTTTATTATTACCTCAATTAATAAAAAGAATTGAAACTAAATATGAAAACTTCCAATTAGAAAAAATACTAATGACCTTAGGTGTTGGTGGTTTAGGAATGATTATGATACCTCTAGCAGCACTACTATTAATGTCACTAGTATTTGGAGTTAAAATAGGAATTTTTGTTTTAGGAATATTTGTATCTATCATATTCTTAACAGAAATATTTGCAGGTTATTTACTAGGTTATTATATTAATAAATACTTTATCAAAAAAGAAAATAATGTTTATTTGTCAGGATTAATTGGTATTACAATTATTAGTGTTTTATCACTAATACCAGTAGTATCAACATTTATTTTAATTATATCAATTTTAATCTCACTAGGAATAACGCTAAGATTATTTCTTAAAAACTAAAATATCACAAAAAATTCACCGAAAAATATAAAATATATGTTATACTAATATTAGGAAGGTGATAGCATGAAATTTAATATACACACAGTTAAAATTAAACTTACACCAGCGATAAAAGACTACATTGAAAATAAAATAAACAAACTCGATAAATACTTTGATAATCCTGAAGATTATACAGCTACAGTTTTAGTAAAAACAAGAGCTGAAAGTCAAATTATTGAAGTAACAATTCCAGTTAAAAAGTTTATCTTAAGAGCCGAAGAAATTCATAATGATTTATATGCTGCAATCGACTTAGTTAGTGATAAACTAGAAAGACAAATAAGAAAAAATAAAACAAGAATGAAGAAAAAAGTTGATAAAAATAATATTGATTTCAATCTTAAATTTAAAATAGAAAAAGACGAAGAAGAAAAAGGAAAAATTGTTAAAAGAAAAATTATAGAAACTAAGCCTATGAGTGAAGACGAAGCTATATTACAAATGAACTTAATTGGACATGACTTCTTCGTATACAAAAATATGGAAAATCAAATTGCTGTAATTTATAAAAGAAAAGATGAAAATTACGGAGTTATTGAAACAAATTAGGCATTAATTGCCTTTTTTGTTGAAAAATAATACTTTTTTCAAATAATATTTGATATAATTAAAATTGGAAGGTGACATAATGAAATTATTTAAAAGAATATTTAACCATGAATTTAAAGAACTAGAAAAATTCGAAAAAATAGCTAATGAAATCATGGCTTTAGATGATACAATCAGTAAATTAACTGATGAACAATTAAAAAACAAAACACAAGAATTTAAAACAAGATTAGAAACAGAAGATTTAGAAGATATTTTAGTTGAAGCTTTTGCAGTAGTAAGAGAAGCAGCTTATAGAGTAATAAAAGAAAAACCATACTTTGTTCAAATTATGGGTGGACTAGCTATTCACTATGGTAATATAGCAGAAATGAAAACAGGAGAAGGTAAAACTTTAACCTCAACTTTACCTGCATATGCCAATGCATTAACGGGCAAAGGTGTTCACATAATCACGGTTAATGAATACTTAGCCAGTCGTGATGCTGAATGGATGGGGAATATCTATAGATTTTTAGGACTTACAGTTGGAGTTAATTTAAGACAATTAACACATGAAGAAAAACAAAATCAATACAATTGCGATATATTATATTCAACAAACAATGAAATAGGATTTGACTACTTAAGAGATAACATGGTAGTAAATGCTAAACAAAGAGTTCAAAGAAAACTAAACTATGCCATAATAGATGAAGTAGATTCAGTTTTAATAGATGAAGCAAGAACACCTTTAATTATATCTGGTGGATTTATGCAACAAGCTAATACTTATACACAAGTTGATAATTTTGCAAAACTACTTAAAGAAAATGAAGGATATATTTATGATGAACAAACAAAAGCTGTAACACTAGATGAAACAGGTGTTAATAAAGTTCAATCAATATTTAAAATCGATAACCTATATGATATAAAACATACTGCTTTAGTTCATAGAATTAACCAAGCTTTAAAAGCTAATTATTCAATGAAAAAAGATTTTGATTACGTAGTACAAGATGATAAAATCGTAATAGTAGATCAATTTACAGGAAGATTAATGGCTGGTAGAGCTTTCTCAGAAGGATTACATCAAGCAATAGAAGCTAAAGAAGGAGTTAAAATTAACCAAGAAACAAAAACTTTAGCAACAATTACATTCCAAAACTTATTTAGAATGTATAATAAATTATCAGGAATGACAGGAACTTCAAAAACAGAAGAAGAAGAATTTAGAGATATTTATAACATGTATGTAATTACAATACCAACTAATAGACCAGTTGCTCGTATCGATAATATGGATTTAGTTTATACAACCCAAAAAGGAAAATTCAAAGCAATAGTAAATAAAATCGAAGAAGTACACAAAACAGGACAACCTATATTAGTAGGGACAATAGCTGTAGAAACATCAGAACTTATTAGTACATTCTTAAAGAAAAAAGGAATCAAACACGAAGTATTAAATGCTAAAAATAACGAAAGAGAAGCAGAAATCATAGCCAAAGCTGGTACTAAAAGCGCTGTTACTATCGCTACTAACATGGCAGGACGTGGAACCGACATTAAATTAGGTGAAGGCGTTAAAGAACTAGGCGGATTATGTGTAATTGGAACAGAACGTCATGAATCAAGACGTATAGATAACCAATTAAGAGGACGTTCAGGACGTCAAGGAGATCCAGGATATTCAGTGTTCTATGTATCTTTTGAAGATGAATTAATGGTAAGATTTGGTACAGATAGAGCCAAAGGAATGCTACAAAGAATAGGATTAACAGAAGATCAACCAATAAGTTTAAAAATGCTATCAAACTCAATTGAATCAGCTCAAAAAAGAGTTGAAGGTAATAACTTTGATACTAGAAAAAGTTTACTAGATTATGACAATGTAGTTAATGAACAAAGAGAATTAATCTATGAAAAAAGAAACTTAATATTAGATAATGAGTCAATTCATGATTTGATTTTAAATTTATTTGATAGTTTTATTTTATACTTTGTAAACAAACACACAAATGAAAAAGGTATAATAGATGGTAAAGCAAAAAATGAAATTTTAGAATTATTTAATAGCCAACTATTAAAAACCCCTATAACACTAGACGAAATTGAAAACTTATCTAATGATGAATTACAACAGTTATTATTAGAAAAAACAACACTTCAATACGAAGAAAAAATAAAAGAATTACCACAACATGTTATTCAAGAATTTGAAAAAGCAATGTATTTAAAAATATTAGATACACATTGGATGGAACATATAAATTCAATGGCCTTATTAAGAGAAGGTATTCACTTAAGAAGCTATGCACAAGAAAATCCATTAAGAGCTTATACTCAAGAAGGTTTTGAATTATTTGATAATATGATTGATGCAATAGAAAAAGAAACATTAATGTTCTTATTAAAAGCTAATGTAGTTCAAAATGTAAAAAGAGAAGAAGTTGTAAAAACTCAAATTGCTAACGATGGAAAAGAAAAAGTAACTAAACAAAAAAAATCACAAAAAGTAGGTCGTAATGAACCATGCCCTTGTGGTTCAGGTAAAAAACACAAACAATGTTGTGGAAAGTAGGAATTAAAAATGAATGAAAAAAATAAATTATTTATTATCCTGGGAGTGTTTGCAGCATCTTTTATAGGAATACTATTAATGTCAGCGAATGAGCAAAAAACTAGTAATAATATTTATAATGAATTTACCACTAGCTTAAACAGTGAATCACTTGAAGTAATATATATTGGTAGACCAACATGCAGTTACTGTGCTTTACTAGAACCTAGCTTAGAAGATATGTCACAAAGATACGATTTTGAATACACTTATGTTAACACAGATGAATTAAATGAATCAGATATTCAAAAATTAGCTACAGACTTAAAAATAACTTCTATGCCAACACCATATTTAGCTATTGTTAAAAACGGTGAAATAATAGATATTCAAAATGGATATCAAGATTATGATTTAACATTTGAATTTTTTAAAGAAAATGAAGTAATAGCTGAAGACGAAGTATTAGCTATAGATTATATAAATTATGATGAATATGAAAATATAGTAGATAGTAAAGAAAAATCAATAGTTGTCATTGGACAAAGTACATGTATTTACTGTATACAAGCTAAAGTACTATTCAACGAAATTTTAGATGAATATGATGTAGATATAAACTATTTAAATTTGAATTATTTAGAAGAAGAAGAATATGAATTGTTTCAAGCAAGTTTTGAAGAATTTGAAGAAGGCGTAGGTACTCCATACTTAGCTATAATAGAAGACAAAGAAATAATTGAAACAATGGAAGGTTTTGCTTCAAAACAAGATTATATAGATTTATTTGAAAAGGAAGGGTTAATTAATGAATGAAGTTATTAAAAGTGCATTAGACTTTAAAAAAAGACATCCTAAAACAATAGCTTGGCGATTAAAACAACACTCTAAAATTATACATACACACATCAATCCAGATGAAAAACTTATTTTAGCATTTGGGTGCCAAAAAAATAATAGGTCATATGATTTATTCTCGACTTATGTTGTTGCAGTAACAGATAAAAGAATTATGATAGCTCAAAAAAGAATGCTATTTGGATATTTATATATATCAATAACTCCTGAGTTATATAACGATTTATCAATCGCAATGGGTATAATATGGGGAAAAATAACAATAGACACAGTAAAAGAAGTAATTTCTTTATCTAATATTTCTAAAGAAGCACTTCCAGAAATAGAAACAGCAATTACATCATTTGTATCAGAAGCAACTTTATGTGAAAACTAAAGTTGTTTTTTCGTACAAAGATTTGCTTTATTTATAAAAATATTATATAATGTATATAGAATGGAGAGGGTTAATTTGAGTAAAATAAAACTTTACAATGTAGATAATGAATTAATTGCAATTGAAGTTATAAGATACTTTAAAAACAATGATATAAAATATATAATATATACATTAATTGATAATTCAGACGATACTACTGGATATTCTAAATTATATGTTGCTAAAAACATCGATAATTATTTAACAACTATTACCGAAGATACAGAATGGACATTAATAAAAGATGTAATTAAGAATGTTATTAAAAGTAATAGAGATGGTATAGAAATAAATGTTTTTGATCAAAATGAAGGTCAACTAGAAAACTTAGTTTTAAAAGATAGTCGTGTTTTTAAACTTCAAGGAAATTTAGTTAACTTATTACAAGAAAATAAAAAAATTGAAGTTGAAATAGAAGAACAACCAATTGATAAAATAGAATACGAAGAAGAATCAGAAGAAGATTATACAGAAGAAGTAGATTATAAAATACTTTATGAAGAAGAAAAAGAAAAAAATAAAAAACTAACTGAAATAGTTGAAAAACTACAAATTAATTTAAAAGATATAAATAATATCTTAGAAGAATTATAAACAGAATAGAAAAAGTCTATTTTGTTTTTTTTTACGTAAAATTAATTAGAGGTGGAGAAATGAAAAATGATATAAAATATTTTTACAATTTAGATCCAATTTCAATACATCAAAAAGATAAAAAATATTATTTTACAACTGAAAACACCAATTATTTATTAGAAATAATAGAAACTGAGATAAATGAAGAACATTTATATAATCTATCAAGTAATTTAATTTACTATAACATACCAGTTCATGAATTTATATTAAATAACAATGATAAATTAATCTCACAAATAAAAAATGAAAATTACATACTATTAAAATTAAATATAGAAAAAAGAAAAGTATATTTTAATGAAATAATATCATTTACAAACTATTATAACAATGCTAAAAGTAATATAAATTGGTCAGATTTATGGACTAATAAGATAGATAATTTGGAATACTTATTAAATCAAAAAGGAAAAAATTATACATTATTAACAAAAAGTTTTAGTTATTATGTAGGTTTATCAGAAAATGCTATTTTGTTATTTAATATGATAGATAAAAACAATATAAAAACTAGCCTTACACACAAAAGACTAGTTTATAATAGTACTACATATGATTTATACAACCCACTTAACTTCATTATAGATATATATCTAAGAGATATATGTGACTATATAAATAGTAGTTTTTTTAACAGTGAAGAAGCTTATAATATTGTGGATAATTTTTTAAAAAATAATTACTTAAACAAAGAAGAAAAAAATATATTCTTTTCACGATTACTATTTCCTACTTACTACTTTGATACATATGAAAAAATTATTTACAAAGATTTAAATGAACTAGAAATAAATAAAATTCTAAAAAAAACAGAACAATATGAAAAGTTCCTAATATATATATATAATAAATTAAACTTATATAATGAAATGATTGAAATAGAATGGATAAAAAAAGTTACCCAATATTGATAACTCCTTTAACTTCTGATATTTCATCCATAATAGCAGCCTTAATTCCTTGATTTACTGTGACATCAATCATATGACAACCTGCACATGCCCCAAGCATTCTAATGTACAAAATACCCTCTTCAAACTTGATAAATTCAATATCCCCGCCATCACTCATCACAAATGGACGTAATTCTTCTAAAATATCCTTAATTTTATTAATAATTTCTTCATTCATTTTAATCACCAAAATAATTATATAAAAAACTTCGCTTAAAGTAAAGACAAAACAAAAAAAATTTGGTATAATAAATAATGCAAGAAAGGGAATGTAGTATGAATGATTATGCAGTTGGAAGTATTGTCAAAGGTGTAGTTACAGGAATTGAAAAATATGGAGCATTCATTTCTTTGGGAGAATATTGTACTGGATTAATACATATATCTGAAATATCAGATAAGTTTGTATCAAGTATAAATAATTTTTTCAATGTTGGAGATACTATTTACGTTAAAATACTTGAAATAGATAATGAAAAAATGCAATTTAAATTAAGTATAAAAGACATAAAATATAGACTTCAAACTAAACCTTATAGAAGAAAAATAATTGAAACAGAGAAGGGTTTTACCACTCTAGAAGCCCAATTACCTATATGGATTGAAGAAAAATTAAAAAAAATGAAAAAAAATTAAAAATTGTATTGACAAAGGTATATATAAATGATACACTTAATTACGTCAATTAATTTTAATTGTTTCGGGCGATTAGC
>CAYJEL010000012.1:236-20437 GCA_964369245.1 uncultured Muribaculaceae bacterium | reverse complement strand
AAAAACTTTCCCATAAATAATGATATTTATAATATAAAAAAGCTCTTGGAATTCCAATTTTCATTTCTACCACCTTTCTCATTTTAACACATTTTAATAAAAAAGTCTTTATAGTTTATGCTAAATTAAATAGAAAACAAACTAAATAAGTGATATAATAAATACAGGTGATACAAATGTATGATGTAATAATAATTGGAGCAGGAGCAGCAGGTTTAATGGCTGCTAATCATATAAAAAATAAAAATATATTAATCTTAGAAAAAAATAATCAAGCTGGTAAAAAATTACTAATAACTGGTGGTGGTAGATGTAACTTAACTAATCTAAAAAGTAACAATTTATTTTTAGATAACATAAATCACAATAAAAAATATTTATATAGTACAATCAATTTATTTGGTCCAAAAGAAATATATTCATTTTTTAAACCAATTAAATTAAAAGAAGAAAAAGATAATCAAATCTTTCCTTCATCAAATAAATCAAGTGATGTTTTATATCATTTATTAAATAAAATAAAAAACATAAATTATAACGAAGAAGTAATAGATATAAAAATTAAAGATGAAATAAAAATAATTAAAACCACTAAAAATGAATATCAAACTAAAAAATTAATAATCGCAACAGGTGGTTTAAGCTTTCCAGATACCGGAAGTAATGGTGACTTCATAAAATTTTGTAAAATGATAAACCAACCAATAACACAAATATATCCAGCTGAAACAAGTATAATCTTAGAAGATGATTTAGATTTAGCAGGAACAAGTTTTGATTATATAAAAATTAAAAATATAAAAAGCGAAGGAAACTTAATGTTTACTCATAGTGGTTTAAGTGGAACTTCAATTATGAATATAAGTGGAGAAATATACTTAAATAATATCAAAGAAATAACTATAGATTTCTTACCAAATATAAATAAAGAAGAAATTCTAATTGATAAAGATAAACAACCTATTTCTATTTTAACCAAATATTTCTCCAAAAGATTTGTTAATTACTTATTAAATAAAAGTAATATCAAACAAGAAAAAATAAAAAACTTAAATCATAAACAAATTAATGATTTAATTAGTAATATTAAAAATCATAAATTTAATATTAAAAAAGTTAATGATATAAAAAAAGCCTATGTCACAGGTGGTGGAGTAGATTTAAAATACATAAATACCAAAACATTTGAATCAAAAATAAATCAAGGTATTTACTTCATAGGAGAATGTTTAGATATTCATGGTAAAGTAGGTGGCTATAACTTAACCCTAGCTTTCTCAACAGCTTATAGTTGCGCTAAAAACATAGAAAATTAAATCTATGTTTTTTATTGAAAAATAATATTTAAAATGCTATAATTTTAATAGAGAGTAGGGATAATATGAAAAAAGCATTTACACTAGTAGAATTAATAGCTGTTATAACAATTTTAGCTTTAATAACAGTTTTAGGAATAACATTTTTATTAAATAATGTTAATAATAGTGAAATAAAAATAAGCGAATCAATGGAAAAAGTTATTTTTACAGCAAATGAATTAAATATGAGTGATGAAAAACAATATCCAATTAAAAATGGTAATGTTTATTGTACACAAATAAAAACATTAATTGATAATAATTTATTAGACGAAGAATTAAAAGACCCCTTAACTAATGAATATATTGATGAACTTATATATATTAAAACAGAAATAAAAGAAAATTTATATATAAATTCCCTTCAAAATGAATGTACTGAGATACGTTCATATATAGATTTAACATTAAATGGAGCTGAGCCAGAATTAGTAACTGGTATGATAGCGGTTGATATATTAGAAGATAAAAAAGTAGTTACCGTTGATTTGAATTCTAAGTGGTATGATTATGCAAATAAAGATTGGGCTAATGTAGTTTTAGTAACAGACGCTACAAGAAGTAAATATCAAAATTCATCACCAGGAACAGAAGTTTTAAAACAAGATATATTAGCTTATTATGTTTGGGTTCCAAGATATGAATATCAAAATGAATTAGATATTTCAAGCCAACAAATAAATTTTGTTAACAAATATTCAACAAAAAATACTTCAAATGTATTAGGAGAATGGAATACACCAACAGCATTCACACTAAATAATCAAGAAGTAAATGGTTTTTGGACTGCAAAATATGATATAAGTAGTACCCAAGTAGATAATACAGAAGTGAAAGGAACAGATTCATTTAATTGTACTACAACTGATTGTGATTTTATTAATACAATGCGTATAATTGAAAATGATAATCCAGTTATAAACAGAGAAGATACGAATATAAATACAGCCATAAATAATATGAATAATAGTACTAATAGTTTCGGTTTAAGTAATGATTCACAAAGTCTATTACTAACTGATCAACTAGAAGCAATAAAAATATTAACTAATACTGTATATGCTTCAAATGAATCCATAATAACAACAGAAATTCCTTTTGCTAGAACTAAAGAATCAAATACTGATAATGTATCTGGGATATATGATTTAAATTTAACTAATTTTTTAGATAAAAGTGAAATTATATATAATAGTGACAATGATAAAATTAATAGTTTTGATTTTATGAATAATAATTTAGTTTTAGAAGAAGAGTTACCAGTTTCTGGAGTAACAATATTAGGTGGAAATTATTATCCTCCTAATGCAAATAAATTAGGACTAGTGAATGGTGTCTTTTACCAATCAATTAGTGGACAAGTTATGGCAATAAGTACTGATGGTTCTGACATAACTCATAGAATAATAGATAGTAGTTCATTATCTCTCTTTTGTATAGTTGGATCAGTTGATGCAATTACAGGAGAATATACAATTTTATATAGCTGCGAAGAAAAAGATATACTTTATTTATCATATAATAATCCGCAAGTGTTAGAATTAAAAATTCTAGTACAAAATGTATTTGGTAATGAAGATAGAATTAGTATGTTGTTTGAAATACATGGGGCATATAATCAAACAGTAAGAAATGTAATTTATGCAAATTAAGAGTGAAAACTCTTTTTTAATTACAAAAAAAGATTAAAATTAATCTTTTAAAAACTTAACAATAATTTTATCTAATTCAGCTCTATTAATTGGTTTAGCTAAATAATCATCAAAACCAGAACTTAAATACTTATCTCTCATCTCAGCTAAAGCATTTGCAGTTAATGCAATAACAGGAGTTTTAAAACTACTATTTAATTTCAATTTCTCTAATGTTTCAGTCCCAGTCATACCAGGCATCATATCATCTAAAAATACAATATCATAACCATTATTAACTTCTTCTAAACATTCATATCCAGAAGAAACAGTTTTAATACTACAACCATAACTTTCCATTAATTTTTTAGCTACTTTTAAATTAATCATATTATCATCAACAATTAATATCTTTTTATTAGGTAAATATATAGTTTTTTTAATTTCTACAGTATCTTCTAATCTTTTTTTATCAACAATTTCTTGTTCGATTATAGCGCAAAATTTAGAACCCTTATTATAATCACTTTCAACCACTATTTTTCCATTCATAAGTTCAACAAGTTTTTTAGTTATAACTAAACCTAAGCCTGTTCCTTCAATAGAAATATTTTCATCTTCATTAAGTCTTTGAAATTTTTTAAATAATTTATCTAATTCTTCTTTTTTTATACCTTGACCACTATCTTCAATACATATTGTTAAAGTACATTTATTATTTTTTATAACACTAGATATATCTAATTTAACAAAACCTTTATCAGTATATTTAATAGCATTAGTTAATAAATTTAATATAATTTGCTTAACCCTTACTTCATCACCATATAAAACCGGAGGAATATTACTATCTAAATTATTAATAAATTCAATTTCCTTATCACCAATTTTAGTTTTAGCTAATTTTGTAACACCTTCATATAAATCCTTAAATTCATATTCTTTATTTATGATTTCTAATTTATTAGCCTCAATTTTAGATAAATCCAAAATACCATTTATAATATCTAGTAACATATTAGAAGCTATTAAAATATCATGAGCTTCTTCTTTAATTTTTTCTGTATCCTCACTATCTTGAATAAGTTGACTAAATCCTACAATAGCATTTAAAGGAGTTCTAATTTCGTGAGACATATTAGATAAAAAATCAGTTTTAGCATTACTAGCTTTTAAAGCTTGATTTTTAGCAATATTTAATTCTTCAATTAATTTAATATCTGGATTTTCAATAGTAAAAAACATCAGTAATACTGTAAATGCAAAAGCAAACGTTACAATTGATAAAGTAGGTAATATATATTGTATTATTCCTATAATAATTAATAATAAAACAAATATTAATACTGGGATAACTTTTTCTTTTTTAAAACTTTTAGGTTTTCTAATTAATCTAAACAAAATTAAAAATACAATTATAACAGCCCAAAATCCTAAAAACATATTTGTAAATAACTTAGCTCCACCAGCAGTACTAATTAAATGACCATCAACGTGAACATCAAGTGGTAAAACAATATAATAAATAGAAATAAATATACATATAATAAATGTAAATTTAGTTAAATAATTCTTTTCTTTAACACTCATACCACTAGCTAAATAATAAGCATAATAAAACATTAAAACACCAAATATACAAATTATAAAAAAGTATAATTTATTAAAATAAACAACTATATCATAATTATAACCAAGTAAAGAATAAGTGGAGCCAGCCACATCAATTATAACAGCAGCTAAAGTTGTTAATAATAATACAGAATATAAATCAGTTTCAGTTGTTTTTATTTTCTGCTTTTTAAAATATACTACATTTAAAGTAATAATTATAAACAAAGCACATACTTGTGCGATTAATCCATACATTTCTATCACCATTTTAATTATAACATTTTTTTCTAAAAAAAAAATACAATTTTTTTAACTTTATTATTTATTTACAACTTGCTTTATTAAAATATTTAATATATAATTTATATAGTAGGTGAGAAAATGAAAGCTTTTACATTAACAGAATTATTAGCGGTAATAGTTATTATTGCTTTAATAGGTATATTAATAATACCTTCAGTTATAAATATCATAAGTAATTCAACAGATGAAATAACAGAAGCACAATATGAAACTATTTTAGCTCAAACAAAAATATTTGTTTTAGAAAATATCGATACTTATGAAAAAGTAAATGGTAATCAATATTGCATTAAAGTAAGTGATTTAGCAGGACAAAATTATCTAACACAAGATTATATTAATAATTTAAAAACACCTGAAAAAATAAATATTGAAGTAAATGTTAGAAATGACGAATACCACTATAACTTTACAGAAGAATGTAACTAAAAGAATAAAAAAATGAGTCTGAAAAAAAATAATCAAATTGACTATTTTTTCACAAATAAAAAGGAAATACATAATTTATGTCCTATATAACAAGTAGAGAGGAGGTAAATTATGCAAGAATATAATTTAACAATGGATTTAGTATTTAAAATATTTTTTAGTAAAAAATTAAACTATTTAAAAATGATTATAAATGAATTAACAGAATTAAACATCAAAGAAGAGGATATTACTTTTATTAATAATGATATATATGGTAATAACCCCGAAGACAAAGCTTGTATTTTAGATATGTCAGTAAAACTCCCAAATGGAGAAATAGTTTTTATTGAGATGCAAAATGCTAACAGTACACATTTAGTAGAAAGGTTTTCCTTTTATACTTCTACTAGATTAACAGAACAAATAAAAAGAGGAAATCAATACCAAAAAATAAAAAAAGTATACGGAATATTTTTTATAAATGAGTATAATGAAGATTATGATGATTTATTAATTCAATTAAAAGAAAAGGATTATAGAAATAAAAAGAAAAGAAGATGCATGATTGAAAAAAATATTATTAATCTATCAAAAATAAAAGATATTGATAAATATGAAATGTCAGATATTTTTAAGAACTTTTTAAAATTTATGGTGTGTAAAAATGATATGGAGATGATAAGTGTGGTTAAAAATAAAAAAGAATTAGAAGAAGCATATGAAACATTAAAAGATATTGAATCAGATGCAGATGTTACAGATTATTATATCAGAAGAAAAATGTATGAATTAGATAGAGAATCAGAAAAAGCTGAATTGAAAGAAGAAGCAGAAAAAGAAATTCAAAAAGGAATAAAAAAAGGAATTGAACAAAATAAATTAGAAGTTGTTAAAAAAATGTATGCTAAAAATATTGAAGTTAAAACTATTTCTGAAATAACTAATTTATCCTTAGATAAAGTTAAAGAAATCCTAGAAAATGAGTAATCTCATTTTTTTATTGCAAAAAAAATACACTTCTTTAATTAGAAATGTATTATAAAAGTTTATAACAAAACTTTTTATTTACAACAAGGACCTGGTGTATGATTATCAAATGCTCTAGAACCAATTATAATAACAAGTAAAATAAATAAAACAAGTAAGACAGCTGCTCCATATCCAGTACCATATCCACCATAACCATATGGAGATCCACATCCATATCCTTGGTATCCACCGTAGTAATACATAAAATACCTCCTTTGATAATATATTTTATTAAAAAAAACAATATATGTGCATTTTAAAAACCTAGATTGTAATTTTAAATTAACTATGATATTATTATAATAGGTGAAAAAATGAAAAAGTTAATAATAAATTTAAAAACACTCATATCTAAAATGGACAAAACATTGTTAATGTTAACTGTAGTTTTTTTTCTATATGGCCTTTTAAATATAACAACAGCTTCATCTAGAGAAGCAATAATTGCTTATAATGAATCAACTTATTATTACTTCTTTAGACAATTAATAATGCTTTCAATAGGATTAGTAGGCTCATATATAGTTTTAAATTTAAGAACTCAAACATATAAAAACTTAATTTATTTAGGATATATAATAGTCCTCTCGATGGTAGTAATGCTATTTCCATTTGGGGTAGAAGTAAATGGTGCGAAAAACTGGCTGCCACTTCCTGGTATAGGTACAGTTCAACCAAGTGAATTTGCAAAACCAGTTATGATAATATTATTCGCAGTTTTATTTGATAAAAATTATAAACTATTAAAATCAAAGGAACCAGCAAGATATAAAGTAATAGCTATAATTATTTCTCTAGCTTTACTAATACCAGCACTAACATTTATTCAAGTTGACTTTGGAGGAGTTTTAATTATGCTAGGAACATTTGGAGTAATGTTTCTAGCTAGTCCAATAAAAAAAATAGATAAATTAAAAGTATTCGCAATCGGTGTAGGACTTGTTATAATCTTTGCTGCTGTAGTAGTATTAAGGCAAGGTTATTTATTTAATGATGCCCAATTAAGTAGGTTTAACTACTTTAATCCATGTTCTAATTATGAAGATAATGGATATCAAGTATGCAATAGTTTTATTGCTTTAAGTGAAGGTGGAATGTTTGGAGTAGGGATAGGTAAAAGTAGACAAAAATATTCATATATTCCAGAACCACATACAGATAGTATATTCGCTATTATAGCTGAAGAAAATGGAGTAGTTGGTAGTACAATAATTTTAATAGGATACATAATTGTTATATATAGAATATTAAAAATATCTAAAAAAACAACAAGTTTACAAAATTATTATATATGCTTAGGAATAGCTACTTATATATTCCTTCACATATTTATCAACTTAGGAGGAATATTTGGACTTATTCCACTTACAGGTGTTCCACTTCCATTCTTATCATATGGAGGAACTTATGCCATTTCACTTATGGCCTCCCTTTCTGTAGTTCAAAGAATAAATATAGAAACACATACAAAAAAAAATAAAAAAGCATCATAAAACGACATTGTTTGGGTGTTTTTTTTTATACAATTAAATCGGTGATATTATGAAAATATATTTAGATTTGATTATGATATTAAACTTTTTTATTGATTTATTATTATTAAATACAGTAAATATATTATTAAAAAGAAATATAACCACATTAAATTTAATGAAAGGAGCTTTTATTGGAGGTTGCAGTACTATATTCTTATTTTTTGATGTAACCACAACAACACTATTTATATTCAAACTAATTATAAGTATAATTATGATTTTAGTGACATTTAAATTCAAATCAATAAAATACACTTTAAAAAACTTATTATACCTATATAGCTCAAGCATAATTTTAGGAGGTTTTTTATACTTTTTAGATCTCCAAACCAACTACACCGATTTATCGCTCAATATAATAGTATTAATCATATTTTGTCCTCTTATATTATATATTTATATTAGACAAGGAATGTGGTTAAAAACTAACTACTCAAATTATTACAAAGTTACTTTAATAAAAGACAATAAAACATACAATTTAAATGCTTTTTTAGATACTGGTAATAAACTAACAGATATATATTCTAATAAGCCAGTAATATTAATAGATAAAAAAATAGATACAAAAAAATTTTTTTATATTCCATATCAAGGTATAAATCAAAATGGTATTATAAAATGTTTTAAAGCAGAAAAATTAATAATTAATAATAAAACATACAAAAAAGTAATTATAGGTATCTTAGAACACAAAATTAAAATAGATGGAATAGATTGTTTACTAAACTATAAATTAAGGGAGGATTTATGTTAAAACAAATAAAAAACTTTATTCTAAAAATATTTACAAAAGAAATATTTTTTGTAGGAAGTACCGATAAACTTCCAGAACCACTAACAAAAGAACAAGAAGTATTTTACGTATTAAAATCAATGGAAAATGATGTCGAAGCTAAAAATAAACTTATCGAACACAATCTAAGGTTAGTAGTATTTCTTTCCAAAAAATACGAAAATACCGGATTAGATTTAGAAGACCTAGTTAGTATAGGAACCATAGGATTAATAAAAGGAGTAAACACGTATAAACTAGATAAAAATATAAAACTAGCCACATACTGCTCGAGATGTATAGATAATGAAATATTAATGTTTTTAAGAAAAAACAAAAAAAGAAAAAGCGAAGTAAGCTTTGAGGATAGTTTATCTTATGATGCTGAAGGTAATGAATTACATCTAGAAGATATCCTAGGAACCGATTTTGATATTGTAACTAAAGGACTAGAATTAGAAACCAACAAAAAATTATTATACCAAGAAATAAATAACTTAAATAAAAGAGATAAAGAAATTATGATTTTAAGATATGGATTATTTAACCAAAAAGAACTAACTCAAAAAGAAGTAGCAGAAAAATTAAATATATCCCAATCCTATATATCTAGAATCGAAAAAAAAGTAATAAAAAAATTACAATTATTAGACAAATAAAACGAAGAAATATTCGTTTTTTTTATATTATGTGATAAAATAATATAGAAAAGAGGTAAACAAATGAAAAATACAATAACCAATATACTATTAAGTATCCCAGTAATACTAATAGTTTTATACTTTATTCCATTTTTAGGAGTTATAATGATATTTGCAAGAAACATAATCCTAAAAGGAAAAACTAGTACAACATCAATAATAATGATCATAACAGCTTTATTAATTTATATACCAAAATTAATAAATATTATAAACAAAGATATAGTAAAAACAATTATTGAAAATGAATACTACACTAAATTAATTAACTATAGTAATTTTATTTTAATTACAGGAATAATTATTTATTTACTAAATATTATAATTGAAAAACTAATAAATAATAGCAAATCTAAATTAAACCAAATTTTAAATGATTACACTAATAAAACAGTTAGCGCTAATCAAAAAAATGATTATATAATTAAAGAAAAACAACTAAAAGCAAAAAAAACTAATACTGTAACTTGTAAAAAATGCGGAGCTACAACAATTGCTTCCAAAGCATTTATTAAGTGTAAATACTGTCGTACTCCAATAGAAAATAAAAAATGGAAAGAATAATCTTACACATTGATGTCAATAATGCTTTCTTATCTTGGACAGCAGTTGATTTATTAAATAGTGGCAGTAAATATGACATTAGAAATTCATATGCAGTTATTGGTGGAGACGAAACAGCCAGAAGAGGAATAGTAGTCGCTAAATCAACCCCGTGCAAAAAACTAGGAATATACACATCAGAAACACTATTTCAAGCTAAAAAAAAATGCCCAGCTCTAAGAGTGTTTCCTCCAAATTATAAACTATATTCTAAAATGAGTAACGATTTATTTAAATTAATATCAAAATACACAAATGATATTGAAGTAGCCTCAATAGATGAATGTTACCTAGATTATGGTAAAATAAAAAACATGCATGGAGATGAATTAGAATTTGCTAAAAAACTTCAAAAAGAAATATATGACACTTTAAAATTTACAGTTAATATTGGAATAGCTAATAATAAACTATGTGCCAAAATGGCTAGTGATTTTAAAAAACCATATAAAATACACACATTATATGATTATGAAATAAAAGAAAAACTATACCCACTAGATGTTTCAAAATTGCACGGAGTAGGAAAAAAAACAACACTTAAACTAAAAGAATTAAATATAAATACAGTAAAAGACCTAGCTTTAGCCAGTGATGAATTACTCTATAAACATTTTAAAAATAGATCAAACTATTACAAAGATTTAGCTAATGGCATTGATGATACCCCACTAACACTTTCAAAAGAATTAGATAGTATAAGCTCAGAAACAACCTTAACAAAAGACATCATAAATAAACAAGAAATCTATAAAGAATTATTTAAAATATCAGAAATAGTAGGAACAAGATTAAGAAAAGAAAAAAAACATACCCAAGTTATATGTGTTATACTAAAAGACAACTTCTTTAAAAGAAAAACCCATCAAAAAAAAATACTGAATGCTATTAATACCAACGAAGAAATATACAAATTAGCTAAAACTATTTATGATGAAATGAATAATAAAGAACCAGTAAGGTTAATAGGAATCAAACTAGAAAAATTAGGTCAAAAAAAATTTTATCAAGCTAATTTATTTGAAGAAACAAAAAAAGAACCAATTGATGAAGTACTAGACGATTTAAAATCAAAATTCGGTAACAATGTAATTTATAAAGCATCATTAAAAAATAATGACATAGATTATAAAAATAAGTGACAATTAAACACAAATTTGATAAAATTAAAGAGGTGAGAATATGGAATATAATTCAACAGAAAACAAAACAATAAAAAATCTAAAAAAATTACACAATAAAAAATGTCGTGATGAACAAAATAAATTTCTAATAGAAGGCGAACACCTTATTAAAGAAGCCTATAAACATGGTTACTTAGAAAGCATCTATTTATTTAATACAAATATTGATATAGACATAGAAAAAAACTATATTAATGAACCAGTAGCAAAATATTTAACAAACTTAGATTCACCATCAAATATGATTGGTGTCTGTAAAAAAATAAATAAAAAAGAAATAAAAAACAAAATAGTTTACTTAGATGAAGTTCAAGACCCAGGAAACTTAGGAACAATAATAAGAAGTTGTGTAGCTTTTAATATTGATACTCTTATTTTAAAAAAATGTGTTGATATATATAATCCAAAAGTTATAAGAGCAACCCAAGGGTTAATTTTTAAACTTAACATAATAATTGATGATAATAATGTATTAGAAACATTAAAAGATTATAAAATATATGGAACAAAATTAAATAATGCAAAATCACTAAAAACTATTGAAAAAACTTCTAAATTTGTTATAATAATGGGCAATGAGGGAAAAGGTATTTCACCAAATTCTGAAAAATATTGTAATGAATTTATTTATATCCCAATGAATAATGATTGTGAAAGCTTAAATGTTGGAGTAGCTACTTCAATAATATTATATGAAATGATGGTGTAAAAATGGAAATATATGTAGGAAAAATTGTAAATACTCATGGTTTAAAAGGAGAAGTAAGAATACTATCAGACTTTTTATTTAAAAAAGAAACATTCTTTAAAAATCAAAAAATAATCATTAATCAAAAAGAATACGAAATAAATACTTATAGACCACATAAACAATATGACATGATTACAATTAAAGGCTTTAATGATATAAACGAAGTATTATTTTTAAAAGGACAAAAAGTTTATATAAATAGAGAAAATTTAAACATAAATGGCGTTTTAAAAGAAGATATCATTAACTTCACAGTAATAGATAACAATAAAAAAATAGGTAATGTAACAGACTTAATAAATAACCACCAACAAATATTAGAAATTGATAACAAACATTTAATACCATTTGTTGATGAATTTATAAAAGAAGTTAGTATAGAAAATAAAACAATTAAAGTTGAACTTATAGAAGGACTAATCGATGAAGATTGATGTCCTAACACTATTTCCAGAAATGTTTGAAAACTTTGTAAATACTTCAATTATAAAAAAAGCTATTGATAAACAACTAGTAAAAATTAACTTCCACAACTTTAGAGATTATAGTACAAACATTCATAAAAAAGTCGATGATTACCCATGTGGTGGGGGAGAAGGAATGGTTTTAACCTGTCAACCAATCTTTGACTGTTTAGAAAAAATAAAAACCAAAGATTCACTTACTATTTTACTAACTCCACAAGGAAAAGTATATAAACAAAACATAGCCTATGACTTATCTTTAAAAAAACATATAATATTAATATGTGGTCACTACGAAGGATTTGACGAAAGAATCCTATCCCAAGTAGACTTAGAACTATCAATTGGAGATTACATCCTAACCGGTGGAGAAGTAGCTAGTATGGTAGTTATGGATAGTATCATAAGATTAATAGATGGAGTTATAAAAAAACAAAGTCACGAAAACGAATCATTCCAAAACAATTTATTAGACTACCCAGTATACACAAAACCAATCGAATATAAAGGAATGAAAGTACCAGAAGTATTACTATCAGGACACCATGAAAATATTAAAAAATGGCGATTACAACAACAAATTATAAAAACAAAAAACAATAGACCAGATTTATTAGGAGATGATTAACCATGAATTACTACATTTCAAAAGAAAATAAAAATAAAGAAATAGTTTTTTTAGATGTAGAAAAAAAAGGCTTAAAAATAAAACCTAAAAATAAAGTTGATTATCCAGGAATAAAAGTAAATTCAATGATGATAATAAAACCAAGCTTAATTGAAAAAATACTAAAAAGAAAAATAAAATCTAGATTAGATATGTACTTAAACTTTGCTATGAATTGTAACGAAGATGATGACACAGATACAAGATATGCCCTAGATGATATAGCTCGTTATAGAAACCAAGTAAATGAAAAATACATATATTATTTAAGTAAAAAATACCTAGCTGTTTTAAATAAAAAAATAGATATTTTAGAAAATGAATTTCAATCAAAATTAAAAGAAATAGACCTTGAACAAGTAAGTAGAAGAACACGATAATCTACTTGCTTTTTTTTTTCTAAAATGATAAAATTAAATAGAACATAAAGAGGTGTTAATATGAAAAAAATAATAATCGGAGCAGTAATAACAATGGTAGCTCTAACATTCTTTGCATTTTATGATGAAGTAATGGCTTGGTATGGAGATTCTAGTACCAATATTGGAACGATTACAGGTAAGTGTACTTGGTCAAGATGTTGGCCTTCAATTCCTGGAGCTGATACACGTTCTGCGGTAAGAGGGATGAGATTATCACTTCAAACAGTTGATGGTAATTATTATAGTGGAACTGGTAGTTCTGATATACTTAGCAACGGAAGCCAAGCAATAAAATTAGCTGATGGTAGTATAGAATATTACTACTGGAATGAACGAAATGGTAGTGGTTGTACTAAAGTTAGTTACTTAACTGGTAGTTGTGATTTTGATTCAATGGTTTTTGGAAATAGATCATTCCCAACTGCCGATACAGTAGAAGCAGCGTTTAGAAGTGTAGGTGTAAATAATTTTTCATCTTCATTTGGAAATTTTAACTTTAATAAAATAGTTAATGATTTAGCTGGTGAGGCTACATTAGAAAATGGATGGCCATTTTTGAAAACACTATTTGGTTTATCTGATTATGATGTTGAGTATCTATCAAGTAATCCTGATGAATTAATGAAACTATGGATTGTATTTGAACCAACTTCAGTTATAACAATGAATGGTAAACAATATTACGGTTCAGCATATGAATTAGGAACAGTTAGAGATGATGCCGGACAATTATATGGAGGTTCAGTAGTAAGAAACACAATCGCCTGTGCTTCTTATGTTACAGGAACAATTCCAGGTTCTGCACTTGAAGATGGATTTGTAGTACCAGGAGTAACAAGTGATTCTTATTTTAATGGAACAATAAAATTTGTTGATGATTGTGAAGAACCAACGCATGATGAAATACAAGATAACAATGGTATAGGATTAGGGTTACTTTGGGTTCCTGATTTATTCTCACCAACAGACAGAGAACTATTACTAAATGGTGGTGATGGAACAAGTGGTCCATACTACAATTGTGATACAATGAATGAACATTATAAAACAAACCATAACCTTGATTTAACAAAACAACCAGCATCATTTATTGATACTTTTGATTTTAGTGATTATAACAATAAGTTTAAAACTGAAATTACTAATCAATGGTATAAAGATACTTGTATAAATAGTTGTGATGCTATGAATAAATATTATTTAGAAAATAAACAAATCGATTTAACGCAACAAACTGAAGACTATATAAATAAATTTAATTTTGAAGATTATAATAATCAATTTGGTACAGGAATCACAAATCAGTGGTATGTTGATAATTGTATTAATAATACTGATGGAGAAGTAGAACCACCACCACCACCTCCAGTAAATTGTACACCAGATTATAATTTAGGTGATTGTCTTGATGGAGATGATATTTATTATTCTGACGTATTAGAAGGTGGTTCAGCTACTAATGAATATTGGGAAAGTTGTATTTTTAACGACTATGGAACTTATGATATTCCAGTTCATAAAACATCTTCCGATTATTTTGAAAAGGAATTAAGTACTGATTATTGTGAAGTTTATTGTATCGAAGAATTAACAACAAATTACCCAACAGGATTAAGATTAGTCTATAATAGTGACACTTTATTAGCAGGAACACACTTTTTATTACCTAGTAGTTCAGTAAGTGGTTCAAGAACTTGTAGTACAAAATCAATAGATTGGGAAGAATTTGAATCTGATTTAGCTAATGAAAATGGTGAGGCTATCAAAGCATATCTTGAATGGCAAGTAGAAATTAGAAAACGCGATGCAATTAATGGAGCAAGCGGCTCGGAAGATACTAGTTGTAGCTGTACAGACAGAACCCCGACTGAAACACATTATAATGAAGATGGAACTTTTTATACTACTGGTGGTGAATGTATAGGCTGGGAAGATGGATATGATGTTAGTTGGTATGGAATGGAACAAGACGGTCAAAAAGTTCCTAATGGTAGTGCCAGTTGGTGTGAAGGTGATGAACCTTCAACTAATGTTCAAGGAAAAAAAGAAGATTATTTAGATGAATTAAAAGATCCAGAATATATAGAATCACAAATGAAAGGTTGTTATACTTGGGAAGAAAATGCTGTTTACAAAGTAGACCCAACTCTAACTCTAGAATATGATAGTGGTAATTATATTGATAGCATAGAACTTGATTCCAGTACTAATTATGGTGGTGTGGAGAGTGGAGTAATTCCGTTAGATAGTGACGTTGATTTACACGTTGTAAGGCCAGGTTGCAATGAACCAGGTTGTCAATCTGATGAATATAGTATAGATACAAATACAAATTTTGTTCGTTATGAACAATATACTGCCTCAAGAAGCGCTACAACTAAATTTACTTTACCTGCTGGACAATGGCAATATGTAAATAAAGATGGAGCAGTGTCAAGCAACAAAATACCTGATGCGGGATCAAAGTTCACTTCTAATTACATCGATATTGGATATTCTAACTTACCAATCTCATTCTCCTCACCTAGTGGTATGTATGGTTCAATGCACGGTAATGGTAGTTATGATTTCTTATATGAACAATTAGGGCATGTTGATGAAGAATTAAAGGTAAGTGATATATTACCTGCAATAGGTAATAATGATAATGACGATTATAACTATGGTGAATGGTCATGTGAATTTTATGTAAATAATGAATTGTTCCCAGAAGATCCATATAATCCAGGAGGAACTGGTGGTTCTGGTGGTTCTGGTGGCGGAACTGGCGATGGTGGTATATGGTTAATATACAGACCAATTGACTTAGTAGAATATCCATTCCCAGATATGGATGCAACAACTAGATGGACAGGATATAACTGGTGTTATGACAACAATTGTGCCTCAGATGGTTCAAATCCTGTTGTTGAACACACTATTCTTCAAAATAGAGGAGTAGAAGGTGATGACTTATATTATGGAGAAAATGCAGAACCTATGTATACATTTTACTTAACTCCAGAAATAATTACAGAAATTAGAAGATATAATTATGAAAATGAATATGCAGAATACACAGGAACATTAAACAATGTAAATTATGATTATGTTTGTGAAACTGGAACAGGTAACACATGTATAAGTGGTTATTTAACTCATTTAATTAATCTTACAGGTGCTAAAAATGAACCAGGAACTTGTGTTGCAGATAAAACAAGAATGTCTAATGACCCATTATCATTTGAAGCTTGTCGCTATCCAACAGGTTTTGTACCTATTGTTGAGATGCAAGGATATTATTCAAATGGTATAGGTAGATTTTACTAAAAAAATAAGATTGAATTAATTTTCAATCTTTTTTAATACAAAAAAAAACGCTTATGCAGCTGCAGCCATTTTTCTTAAAGTTCTTGCTTCTCTAGCGCTAGTTTTAATTTTTACTCCATTAATAGTAATTAATTGCATATTTGGTTTTCTTGAATGTTTAGTCGCACGATTAGAGTGAGATCTTTTATTACCTTTTAATGGTTTTTTTGAACTTATTTTAATTGCCATATATAATCCTCCTTAAAAATTCGTTTGCTTATATATTTTACTATATTATAAATAATAAGTCAATAAATCTTTAAAAAATAACAAAAATATAGTAAAATTAAATAAAGGAGGTATAATATGGGACCATTATTTATAAAAACAGAAAACTCTTTACTTAAAAGTTTAATAAAAAATAAAGACTTAATTGACTATGCTATTAAACATGATATAAAAACATTAGGAACAATTGATGATGATTTATTTGGAGCTTTAGAATTTTATAACCTATGTAAAAAAAACAATATTAAACCAATCATAGGTTTAGATATATATGATATATATTTATTTGCTAAAAACTATGAAGGATATAAAAATTTATTAAAATTAAACACTTTAAAAAGAGAAACTAACATTACAATTGATATACTAAAACAATATAAAGATAATTTAGTCTGTGTAGTACCAGAATATCTAAAACAAGAATCATATAAATTCGATTTTTATGAAAATAAATATAATGGTTATATAAACAATTATGAAGAAAATTCTATTTATTGTAATCAAATATTATACCTAGAAAAAGAAGATTATATATATTATAACTATTTAGATTCAATTAAAACAGGTAACGAATTAACAAGCACAATAACACATAATTATTTACTACAATACAAAGATAAAAAAACAAATAATGAAATTATTAACTTATGTAATTTAGAGATAAAACTAAATAATAACTTATTACCATTATATCCATGTGATGATAGTTACGAATACCTAAAAAAACTAGTTCTAGAAGGTCTTAAATCAATTTTTGGCACTGAAGTATCACTCCAATATAAAGAACGTTTAAAATACGAATTAGATATTATAAATAAAATGGGATTTTGTAATTATTTTCTAATAGTATGGGATTATACAAAATATGCTAAAGACAATAATATATTATATATTTGTAGAGGTAGTGCATCAGGAAGTTTAGTATCATACTGTTTAGGAATTACAAATGTTGATCCAATTAAATACAATTTATTTTTTGAAAGATTTTTAAATCCTGAAAGAATTAGTATGCCTGATATCGATATTGATTTTGAGTTTACAAAAAAAGATCAAATAATAAAATATTGTATTGAAAAATATGGAATAAAAAAAGTTGCTCCTATAATAACTTTTGGAACATTGGGAACTAAACAAGTAATAAGAGATGTAGCAAAATGTCAAAAAATAAATATTGAAAATTTAATAAAACAAATAGATTCAAAACAAACCTTAAAACAAAACTACAATAATTTAAAAAACTATATAAATACCAATAACCTAGAAAACTTATTTCAAGTAGCTTTCAAACTAGAAGGATTAAAAAGACATACCTCAATTCATGCAGCTGGAGTTGTTATGTGTAAACACAACTTAGATGAAGTAATTCCTTTAATAAAAAATGATGACCATTACTTAACAGGATATTCAATGGAATACCTAGAAAGTTTAGGATTACTTAAAATGGATTTACTAGCTTTAAAAAATTTAACTCTATTAAATAATTGTTTAAAAGAAACAAATATAAATTTAAATAAAATTCCTTTAAATGATGAAAAAACATTAAACCTATTTAAAATAGGAGATACCTTAGGTATATTTCAATTTGAATCAGAAGGAATAATAAACACATTAAAAAAAATAAAAACAACTTCATTTGATGATATAATAGCAACTATCGCTTTATATAGACCAGGGCCAATGCAATTTATAGATACATACGTTAAAAGAAAAGAAAAAAAAGAACAAGTAGATTGTATTTCAAAAGAAATAGAACCAATTATAAAAAATACTTATGGTATTATAGTTTATCAAGAACAAATAATGCAAATAGCTAATAAAATGGCTAACTACACACTAGGAGAAGCAGATATTTTAAGAAAAGCCATGAGCAAAAAAAAGGAAGACATCTTATTAAAAGAAAAAGACAAATTCATAAAAGGATGTTTACAAAATAATTACAAAGAAGAAATAGCTATTAAAGTATATGAAATGATTTTAAAATTCGCTCAATATGGATTTAATAAAGCTCATTCAGTATCATACTCCTTAATAGCATACTATATGGCATATCTAAAAGTTCATTATCCAAATATATTTTTAAAAAATTTACTTTCCCTAACCATAGGTAGTGATTTAAAAACAACTGAATATATAAATAAATTTAATGTTAAAGTATCAAAACCAGATATCAACTATTCCCAAAATGATTACACCTTTAAAGATGAACAAATAATTTTCCCATTTACCAATATAAAAGGAGTAGGAAAAACAATAGGAAAAACAATATTAGAATCACGAGAAAAAAACTTTACAGATATCTTTGACTTCTTCATAAAATGTGGTAAAAAATTAAATAAAAATACTATAATAAACCTTATCAAAGCTGATTGCTTTAGAAACTTTAATATTAATCAAAAAACTTTAGAACACAATCTTGAATTACTTAAAAACTACTCAGAATTAGGAGAACTAGTTGATGATTTATTAAAACCAGTTTTAGAATATAAAGAAGAGTATAAAAAACAAGAATTATTACAAAGAGAATACGAAGTAATAGGAACTTACCTTTCTGAGCATCCGGTACTACAATACAAAAACAAATATAAATGTATAAATATAAATGACATAAATAACCATTTTAATAAAACAGGTTACTTTATCATAATAGCTGATAAGTTTAAAAAAATAGTAAATAAAAACTACCAAGATATGGGATTTTTAACAGGAAGTGATGAAACAGGAACAATAGATTTTATTCTTTTTTCAAACGTATACACCGATATTGAAATAAATAAATTGTACATAATAGAAGGTAAAGTAGAAAAAAGATTTGACAAATATCAAGTGATTGTTGTCAAAATAAAAAAAGTACCATAAAAAACATTTATTTTTAATTACGAAAGTGATATTATATATATAATAGATGGAGGTAGAAATGAAAAAAAACGCATTTACACTAGTAGAACTTTTAGCTTCTATAATTATACTTGCTGCAATCGGACTATTAGTTACTTTTTCAGCTCAATCAATTATAAGATCAAACGAAGAAAAATCATATCAAATACAATTAGATAATATAAAACAAAGTACTAGAAATTGGATGAGTGAAAACGTCTTTGAATTACCACAAGAAGGTAATTATATAACAGTTACTTTAAGACAGTTAAAAGATTCAGGTTTTGCTGATGATATAATTAT
>CAYJEL010000012.1:0-226 GCA_964369245.1 uncultured Muribaculaceae bacterium | reverse complement strand
TTATTAATCCCAAAACAAATGAAGAATTTTCAGATAACCTAGAAATTAGAATTACTAATAATTCTGGAGACTTTACAATAGAATTAATTGGAGTGTGATAATATGAATAATATAATAGATTTAATCATTTTAGCCCTAATAGCTTTAGGAGCATACCTAGGATTTAAAAGAGGATTTACATATTCTTTATTAAAAGCAGTAGGGACAATAGCAATTATAATTATAT
>CAYJEL010000011.1:0-20783 GCA_964369245.1 uncultured Muribaculaceae bacterium | reverse complement strand
TATTATCATACCCTAATTCATAACTAGTAGCGTAAGTTCTAGAATGTTCTAATAATTTTTCTATTTGTTCATTATATAACTCTTGTCTTGACTCATTTATTGTACTATTAACAATAGGTACTATAATCATTAATAATACCCCTAATATAATAAATATAGCTAATAACTCAACTAAAGTAAAACCTTTTTTCACAATAACCCTACTCTCTATAATAAAAGTATATCATATTTAAAACCAAAAAAAAACGCTTATTCAGCATTTTCATAAGCTTCCAGAATAGTATCTGAAAATAATTTGCGAGTTTCTGAATTTATTGGGTGTACTATATCTTTATACTCACCATTAGTTTTTTTACGACTTGGCATAGCAATAAATAATCCTTCATTACCTTCAATAATTCTAATATCATGCACTGCAAAACAGTCATCTAATAAAATTGAAGCTCTTCCTCTCATTCTTGATTCTTCGTTAGTTTCTTTTCTAACAGTAACTGATGTAATTTTCATACTTACATCCTCCCTTCAGTAATAACCTAAGTATACTCCTATTTAATATTACTGTCAAATCCAAAAAAATAAGCCTTGTAAAACAAGACTTAATTAAATAATAACACTAATAAATATATAGATAATAATTGTAAAACATTAATAACAATAAATACAAATCCACATTTATCATCACCAATAGTTTCAATAGATTTTAAACCGTGATAGAAAGTTACTAAATAAAATAACATCCCAGCATATACAACTAAAAATCCAATAACTTCAGATAATGCAAATCCAATAATACCTGTAAGTAAAGTTAAAGCTATAATTACCGAAATAATTCCAATAAATACTGTTATCTTTTTAAAATTAGTTTGAATTTTAAACATTTTATCTAATACAATATAACTAATACCAGATAACAACGCAAAATAAGAAATACCACTTATTAAACTATAAACAAATACTTCAAATTCATTTATATCTCCCCTAAAAAAAGCAGACACACCACCATAAATATTAGCATATAAAGTTTCAATATTTATAGTTACAAAACCAGCTAAAATAATAGAAGTTAATAAAATTAAAACCATTCCTAAATTAAAATTAACACTCTTAGTATATTTTTTAATAACTGTAATAGGTTTAATAAATATAAATTTCAATATATCTACTACTTTATCTAACATTTCATTATTAGATCTAACAACCACTACTTCTTTTACTTCACTTTTTTTAACAGTAGTTTTACAACTACACTTTTTTCCTTCTTCTAACTTTTTACCACATTCAGTACAAAACTTTGCCATAATTCCTCCTAATATCTAGAAAAATAAGTAGTAACATATGAAACACCTGCTAAAACATATTTTCCATCTTTATAGTCTAATAAAATAGTTTGCTTAACACTATCCCTATCTTTACTAATAACTTCTTCACCAATTAATAACTCATAATTATAATCAGTACTTAAAATAACTTCATATAAACCATCATCAGTAAACTCCATTGAATATAACATAACCTCAGTAAAATCAACCTTACTTAAAGTAGAAGTTACATCAGAAATCATATCATTGTAATCATCCAAAAATGAATACATACTATTTTCTCCATTAGCATAACTCTCACTAACTAAAGAAAAATCACTCTTATTTATAACATCAGTATATAAACCATTTAATAATAATTTCATATCAGATTCAAATGAAGTCTTAATACTAGAATCCATATCAGAAACATTAATATCAAATAACTCAAATGACGTGTTATAATCCCCTGGATTAATAGTATCTAAAGAAACTATACCATTTGGATATGTAACCTTTACATCATAAGAAATTGGAAACATAGAAGGTATATTATAGCAATTAGTTAAAGTACAATTACTATTGTCTTCATAATCACTAACCATAACACCATCAATTTCTACTAAAGAACCCGAAGGTACAGTAATACTTACATCATTTACTACAATATCACTTAATTCATTAATTTCCCAATTATTAAATATCAAATACTTTTTACCATCTAAAGTTAAATAAATTTTATCTTCATAACGATCATTATCCTCATCAATAAATAAAACATCTACAATCGCTTTATCACCAACAATTTCAGTAGATAAAATTTCATAAGAAAAATCAACTTCTTCGTTTGCCACTATATCTATAAATCTTTCTAAAGTTATAAAATCACTTTCAGAAAGACCATAGATTTCAAACAATTTAACATTATCACCTATTTTTAATGCATTCATATAATCAGATACAATTTTAGCAGGAGTTGTAATACTATTTAAATAATAATATCCTATCCCAAATACTAAAATAAATACCCCAATAATCGTAAATAATAACTTATGACTTTTCTTATTAGTAATTTCAATCACTTGTTGTTCAGTAACCAAAGGTTTTTCAATTACAGAAGTTCCACATTCACCACAAAATTTTGCGCCTTTTTTTAACTTAGAACCGCACTCACCACAAAACATACATCATCATTCCTTTCTATATATATCATACAATAAAATAAATAAAATGTAAAATACAATAAAATAAATAAAATAAATAAAATGTAAAACACAATTAAAAAAAGAATTACTGAATAATTCAATAACTCTTAAACTTGTTTTGCTTTAGCTTTAACTACATATTTCCCTTCAACAACTTTACCAAAGAAATATCTTCCATCAGTATCAGTGCGACAAGTATTAACTAAAACTTCACGATTATCTTCAGGATATACTTCATATAAACCAACAAAAGCATTAGAAATAGGTTTTTTAGTTAATCTATCAACTATAACACCATTGATAGTACCTTTTTTATCAGTATTTAATTTACTTAGATATAAATTTTGTTGATAATGAGCTCCAGCTGTAATTCTTACTTCAATTGGAGTACCTAAATTATAATCCTCAGATGCTGCAGTTATATAATAAATTCCAGCAGGAATATCCATAAATAAATATTCACCATCAGTAGCACTCATAGTTTCAGTTAAAACAGCACCTGTTGGACTAGTAGTTCTCAAAGAAAGACGTACACTACCTAAAGGTAATCCTTCCTCAGAATCAAAAGTGATTCCAAATATATTAGCATTTGAATAAGTATCATCCTCAGTAATTGTTAAATCACCAATATTTTGTAAAGAATCTCTAACAGTTACATTTTGTTTGATAGACATATTAAATCCATCTTTAACAGCATATATTAAATATTCACCAGCACTAATATTTTGAATAGAAAATTCCCCATCATCATTAGTCATAGTATGTTTAATAGGATTAAAATCAGCATCAAATATTTTAACAGTAGCATTTTCTACAGGAACATTTAAATCAGTTATAACACGACCACTTATTTGACCCGAAAATTCTAATTCTGCCTCATCTAATTCAATAGCTTGATAAAACTCTTCTAAATTACTTAAATCAAATTGATTACTAAAATTTAATTTATATTTATCTCTTCCGTACACATTCTCACCTCCTTATACATTATATTTTAAACCTCATTTTTTGTTAGGGCTTAAACAATATCATTTACTATATTAATCATAAAAGAATCACTACTAGTTTCTTCTCCAATTCTTAATTTACAAATATTTTGTTGTTTCCAATTTGGATCAAGAGGTGTTGTTAAAACATTTCCAATTAAACTCCATCCAAGTGGTAATTCACCAACAACCGAAAGACTGCTCTCAGGTGAAGTTAATATTGTTATAGAACCTCTAGTAGTTCCTGGTGTATATAGATAAGTATCACTCAAATCAGTTTCTTTAATACTTCCACCATTAGCGTTAACTTCAAAGTTTAAACTTATATTATGAACAGCTTTTCTAATACATTCCTCACATATACAATCCTTAAATAACTCTAATTTACCTTGTAAAATAACTTCTAATCTAGTAATAGAATTAAGCATTGAATTAACAGACTTATTAACACTTAATAAAATATCACTATCTTTTTCAGCTAATTTTAAAGCTAATTGAATTTTCTCACCTTCTGCATTAATAATATGAGATAATCCAGTTTGCTGTAAAGCTACTGATTCTATAATATCAGTAATAGCTTGACACCTAGTAGTGTTACTAGGTACAATTATAGGCATTGACATATTTCATTTCTCCTTTCACATTATTCTATGTAACTTTAAAAAAAAGGACTATAACAAAAAACTATTTTTAATAACACATTTAAATCACTCTCATATCATAAAATAGTGGTGATTAAAAATGAAAATAATTAAAGAACATCCTTTATTAAATTGTGAAGAATTATATACAAGCGCAACATTTAAATGCAATAATTACATTTTAACAAAACCAGCTTGTAATCAAATAAAAATATATAATTATTTACTTCATCCAATTAATGAAATAAACACTTGCTTTAAATATAAAACTATAACAACAGCCAAACATTACAATCAATTTTATGCAACTAAAATAAACGATAATAAACATATTTACATATTAAACAATATCTATAAAGAAATAGATAAAATAACTTTAAAACTACCAAATAATTATTATAATGAAATACTAAGTATTACATTTGATTGTGATAACTGTAAAATAATTATAGCTCAAAAAACAAAAGTTTTTTCAGTAACATTACAAGGAGACTTTATTAAAGACGAATTATCAAAAGAAACAATTAAACAAATAACAGAAAATAATTACACAACTTATAAAAGCTTAAATGGGTGTTGTTACAAACAACCAATTAGATATAACATAAATATAACTTCCATAGGATATTTTTGTAAATATATTTATGTAGCCTACACCAAAAACAATTCAGCTTATATCAGTAAAATATCTGATATAGGAAATATTATAAAAACTCATTATATTGAAGATAATATTACTATTAATTCAATATTTAGTGCCAATAACGTACTATCCCTATTAATAACAAAAAACAACAACTACAACTATATATACACAACAGATTTGTGTTGCAAATATTGCTGTGAAATAAAAAATACTGATGAATGTCGTATTGATTGTGAATGCCTAAATTACTGTCATAAAGACTGCTGTAATGACATAATATGTTCAATAGCCTGTATGGAAAAAGGATTAGCTCATATTCTAAATACAGAAGGTGAAAAACTACAAAAAGGGATAAAACTAGCTAAAGATATCCCTGAATTATTAAAAGTAAATGAATGCATAAATAAAACAATTACAGACATCACTTTATTAGAACAAGTTTTATATTCAAAACTAGATGTTGCTATAAAATGCAAAAAAAAATAACTATTTAGTTATTTTTCTTTTGTATATAAATTCTTATAAATCAAAGAATTTTTAAGAAGCATTTTATGATTACCACTATCAACAATTTTACCATTTGAAACAACATGAATAATATCAGCATTTTCAATAGTTGATAAACGATGTGCAACAACAATTATAGTGTGAGTTTTTTTAAGATCATCAATTACTTTTTTAATTCTTTCTTGATTTTCATTATCTAAAGCCGAAGTAGCTTCATCAAATAAAATAATCTTACTTTTTTTAAGTAAAGCTCTAGCAATAGCTAATCTTTGTTTTTGACCACCAGATAAATTAACTCCACCCTCACCTATTACAGTATCATACTTATTTTCTAACCCCATAATATAATCATCAATCTGAGCTTTTTTACAAACACTTCTAACACTTGTTAAAGATATATTTTTATCAAGCATTCTAAAATTTTCTAAAATTGTTCTATTAAATAAGAAAGGTTCTTGTCTAATAACTGTAATTATTTTTCTTAAACTTTCCTCACTAAAATCTTTAATATTTATTCCATCAATAGATATCTCACCTTCATTAACATCAAAATATCTTAATAATAAATTAAACATACTAGATTTACCACTACCAGATTTACCTACCAAAGCAGTTACTTTATTAGGTTGAATATCCAAGTTTAATTTATTAAATATGAATAATTCTTCATTACCATATTTAAAAGAAACATCTCTATATTCTATTAATCCTAAAACATTAGTTTTATTTATACTTCCAAAACTTTCATCACAATAAAGTTTATTTTCAGTTATTTCAGAAATTCTTTCAATTGAAACAATCATTTTTTGATACGATTTAGAAATATTCATAATTTGACTAACCGCATAATTAAATCTATATACATAATAAGTCATAGCTATAAAAAATCCAAAACTAACCTCACCAAAATAAATTAATATAATAGCAGTTACAAATACCGACACTTCTAAAACAATAGATAAAATATAAGTTAAAGCATTATAATTATTTTCCGATATCGATTGACTTCTAATCTTATCATACATATCACTAATATTTTTTTTAACACCCTTTGTTAAAGAAGCACCAATACCCAATACTTTAACTTCCCTAACACCTCTAATAACTTCATTAGTAAGAGCCACCAACTTATCACCATCACCAGAAATTTCTTTTTGTTTTTCTTTTATTTTAACTAAATACTTTTTACCAAAATAATAAGCAACCAACATTGAAACAACTATTTCCAAAGCAATAATCCATGAATTAAAACAAATATAAATAAAAATCAAAAGTGATGAAAAAATAGATAAAAAAGTACTAATTAACATCCCTAAAGTATCAGATACTCGAGTAGAATCATTACTAATTCTATTTATTAACTCACCACTAGTTTTTTCTTCAAAAGCTAAAGCTGGTAACACCAATGTTTTAGAAAAACATTTAAAACTAATCTTCTCACATAAATTACTACATAAATGAGAAGTATATATTCTTCCTTTTCTTTCAAAAAATATAGTATCAACACTAGCTAAAACAAAATAACCTAACAAAAATAATATACCAACTAAAAATTCACCAGCAATTACATACTCACTAGAATATCCTATTAATAATCCATAAAATATTGAACTTAACGCACTAAAAAAAGACAACAAAAAAGCTTTGACAAACAACTTCTTATCTTCTTTTATATATATTTTAAAAAACGAAATAATTTCCTTTAATTTCATACAAATCAACTCCAGTAAAATATATTATACCAAAAAAAAGACTAGAAAATCTAGTCAATTATATTTTTTAATATAACAGTTTTAGTTTTACTCATTTCATCTAAAGTAGTCATAACACCTTCATTACCAATTCCTGAATGTTTCCATCCACCAAAAGGCATTTCAAATGATCTAAAGAATGAAGCACCATTAATAATAACTCCACCACATTCTAACTTCTCAGATACTAAAAAACAAGTCTTCATATCACGAGATATAATATTACCACATAAACCAAATGATGATTGATTAGCTATTTCAATAGCTTCATTAATATCTTCATAAGTAATAATTGAAACAACCGGACCAAAAATTTCTAAATCCTTAGCCACCGGCATATCTCTAGTTACATTATCAATTATAGTTGGTTGATAAAAAGCACCTTGTCTTTTACCACCAAATACAATTCTAGCTCCTAAAGCCACCATATCATTAACTTGTTTTTCAACATTAATAGCTGCATTCTCATTAATTAAACAACCAAGTTCTGTATCCATTAAACTAGGATCTCCAATTTTAATTTCAGATACTCTTTTAACTAATTTAGATAAATACTCTTCCTTAACATCTTTATGAATTAAAAATCTCTTAGAAGCACAACACACTTGACCTGTGTTATAAAACCTACCCCAAATAGTCTCCGAAACAGCTAAATCAACATCACCATCTTTATGTAGAATAAAAGCATCATTTCCACCCAATTCCAACATAACATGAGTTAGATTCTCACTACAAGTTTTCATAGTTTCCATCCCAGCCATAGTAGAACCAGTTAAACTAACTAAAGAAACACCTTTATTCTTAGCTAAAGATTGCGCAGCTAAAGCACCAGTACCATTAATTACATTAATAGCCCCCACACTAACACCTGCTTCTAATAATAACTCAGCATATCTATTTAAAGTTAAAGGATTATGAGGAGAAGGTTTTAAAATAACTGAGTTACCCATAATTAAAGCTGAAGGTACTTTCTGTGTAAATAAATCACTTGGAAAATTAAAAGGAATAACCGCTACTACCACTCCATGAGGAGCTTTTATTGTATATTGTAAATTTTTCTCATTTCCTTTTTCCTGACCAAATGGTATTAAAGCACCATATTCATGCTTAGCTTTCTCAACAAAAGCTCTTAAACCAATATTAACATTAGCTATCTCACCAATCGCTTCCTTAATTGGCTTACCTGTTTCCATACTAAGTAACTTAGCTAATTCATCTTTATTTTTAATAACTAAATCATTAAATTTATATAAAATATCCGCTCTTTCATGAAGAGGAATTTTACTCCAAACTTTAAAACCATCTAAAGCCGCTAAAACCGCATCATCACAATCTTTTTCTGTACTTTCTGGTACTGTATCAATCAATTGATTAGTAGCAGGATTATAAACATTTATAACCCCACCATCACTTGCATCTACCCAATTTTTCCCTATTAAATTCTTCATTATTCACCAAATCCTGTATAAGATAAAGATAAACCACCAACAGTATTTGAACTATGTTCTAAAGAACCATATTCACCGAATGTAAATACCATTAAAAACTCTCTATCACCAGTAGCTTTTTTAACTTCAGGATAAATTTTATCTTCAATCTTATTTAAAGCTAAACCTAATCTTCTTCCACCACAATGAACTAAGAAATAAGATTTAACATCCATCATACTATTTAATTTATTAACAGTTTCTTCATTAGCTTTTAAAATTCCTTCAGGAGAATTAGTTAGCAAAATAACTGCTGTATTTAAAGCTAAATCAGCACCAATATTCATAGAATTATCAGCATTAGCAAACATAGGATGTCTAACTGCTATAATATTTCCAATTGGATCTTTAACACCTAAAGGTTGACAAATAGTTTCAACTAAAATTCCACCTTCTTTTAAAGACGAAACATCTTTACCAGTCCACTCAGCATATTTTAAAACAGCTGGTTCACCATTAATTTCAACTAAAGTTCTTTTACCTTCTAATTTAGTAATTACACCAACCTTATCAGTTTCTTCATAAGCCCCGTTATAAATATTTTTCATACTACTATCAGTATAAAAAATAGCAACAGCACACCCTGATGTAAATACTTTATCCTCACAGATAACACTCCATTTACCTTCAACCGTATTATCAGCAGCAGACCCTCCAAAAACAGGAATATCTCCAACAACATCTTGAATACCTTTTAAATATTCTTCTTCTTCACCCGGATTAGCAGTCATAAAGAAATAATCAGGTTCGTAATCTTCACCATTTCTTTTAGCAATAGCTTCTAAAGCTATTCTTTTTCCAATTTCACGAGCAGATTCATCTGTTTTTTCTGAACCAGCAACAACTACTTCAACATTACCACCAAAACTCATCATTCCAGCATAACCAGTTTCTGCATTTAAATACCCATCATGAGTACAAATAGCAGCCGAAGATGTACATCCTAAAAACGGAACATCAGTAACACTTCTAATACCTTTTACTAATTCTTCTTGATTATAAGCAACTGAAGTAAATAATAACCCCACACTCATATCATTTAAATTTGCCATTTTTGCAGTTTCTACTCCTGATGCATAAGCATCAACATTTTGACTATATCCTACTTTTGTTTTCATAAATAACTCCTTCTTAAAACGCATTTTTATAAATTTCTTTTATTATTTCAACTGACACTTCTCTAGGATTACCTCCAGTACAAGGATCAGCATAAGCCTTTTTAGATAACATATCTAAATCTTTTTCTAATACATTTATTTCACTTAAAGTTTGTGGTATACCTAATTGTAAAGATAACTCTCTAATAGCTATAATAACTTCAGTTAAATAATTGCCTCTAACATCTAAATTAAAACATCTAGCTATTTCTTTAAATTTATCTTCTAAACCAATACCATTATATTCTAAAACATAAGGCAACAACAAAGCGTTAGCCACTCCATGAGGTGTATCATATAAAGCACCTAAAGGATGAGCCATCGAATGAACTATACCAAGTCCTACATTACTAAACCCCATACCAGCTATGTATTGAGCCATACCCATTTGATCCATAGCTTCAACACTACCATTTACAGCATCATATAAATTAGCATAAATCATCTTAATTGCTTGCAAGTGAAACATATCACTTATTTCATGAGCTCCTTTAGTAATATAACCTTCAATAGCATGCGTTAATGCATCCATTCCAGTAGCAGCTGCTACACTTTTTGGCATTGTCATCAAAAATGAAGTATCAACAATTGCTAAAATAGGTAAATCATTAGGATCAACACAAACCATTTTAGTTTCATTTTCTTCATCAGTAATAACATAATTAATTGTAACCTCAGCCGCAGTTCCTGCAGTTGTCGGTAATGCAATAATCGGTAAACAACGATTTTTTGTATTAACTACACCCTCTAAACTACGTACATCACTGTGTTCTTCATTAGTTGTTATAATAGCAATTGCTTTAGAACAATCAATAACAGAACCACCACCTAAAGCAATAATCACATCAGCACTACTATCTTTACAAACAGATAAGCCTTCTAAGACATTACTAATAGTTGGATTAGGTTTAACATTACTAAAAACTTCATAACTAAAATCCATTTCATCTAAAATAGATGTGATTTTAGAAAGTAAAACATCTTTAATAACACCATCAGTTACAATCAAAGCTTTTTTAAAATTACGTTTAACTAACTCATCTTTTAAAGCAAACCTAGCTTCACTACCAAAATAAGCAGTTTCATTTAAAATTACTCGTTTCATAATTCTCCTCCCTATTATAAGTATAACTCTAAAATAATACCATTTCAAGTTAATTCATCATTTTTACACAAAAAAAGTCCTAAAGACTTATATTTTTTTTTATAGAAAATCTATCTAAAATTTAATTTTCATATAAAAAAAGCCTAACAGGCTTTTATTTTCTCTTACTTTTTTTAGAAACTTCAACTCTAACATCACGACCATTAAATCTTTTTCTTTTTAATGATTTCATAAATTTATCAACGATATCGTTATTCAAATCGATAAAAGTATAAGTATTTAAAATCTCAATATTATTAAAGTTATCAGTATTAATTCCAGTTTCTTTTTTAAGGAAATCTAATAAACTTCCTTTCTTAAGACCATCTTTTTTACCAATAGTAACAAATACTCTAGTTTTATTTTTATCTACTTTCGTATTTCTATTTTTATCTTTTACAATAATATCATCTTCGTGATATGCTCCCATAGAATCTGCAACATTCATTTTAATTAAAGATGCAGCTATATTAATCAATTCACCTTTACTTAAATCACGTACATATTCTAATGCTTTTTCAATACCTTCAACTTCAGTACTTTTTCTAATAATAGTTTCATATTTATTATCAATAATATCACTATATTTAGGAATAGGCATTTCAATTAATTTAGATTTAGTAAATCTTTCTAATTCACTTAATCTTCTCATATCTTTGTGAGTAATTAATGTGATAGCTTCACCTTTACTATTAGCACGTCCAGTACGTCCTATTCTGTGAACATAATTTTCTCTTTCACGAGGTAACTTAATATTAATAACAAGTTCAACATTATTAACATGAATACCACGAGCTGCTACATCAGTAGCAATTAAGAAGTTAAAAGATCCTTTTTTAAATCTTTCTAATGTTTGTAAACGCATATTTTGTGATATATCACCATGCATTGCCTCAACACTATAACCTCTTTGTTGTAATTCAGTTACTAACTCATCACATTCTTTTTTAGTATGACAAAATATAATTGTTTTTAAAGATTCCTTATAATCAAGTAATCTACATAAAATTTCTAAACGGTGTTTTTCATTTACTATACAATAGTGTTGTGTTACATTATTAGAAGTTTCAGTATCTTTTTTAACTTCTACAATTTTGTGATTTTCACTCATATAATTACGAGCTAATTTTTTAATAGCTACTGGCATTGTAGCAGAAAACATTAAAATTTGTTTTTCAACATTTGTTGCTTTTAAAACACTTTCAATATCTTCTAAAAATCCCATATTTAACATTTCATCTGCTTCATCTAATACAAAAAAGTTAATATCTTTAATCGATAATTTTTTTCTTTTAATTAAATCAAGTACACGTCCAGGAGTACCAACAACCACATCAACACCTTTATTTAAAGCTTTGATTTGTCTTTCAATACTATCCCCACCATAAACAGCTAATATATCAAATTTATCTGATTTATTTAAATTGTTAAATTCATCACATACTTGAATAGCTAATTCACGTGTTGGTGTTAAAACGATACATTGTACCACATTTTTTGCTACATCTATTTTTGATAAAATACTTGCTGCAAAAGCTAAAGTTTTTCCAGTTCCTGTTTGTGCTTGTCCTATTACATCATGACCCTCAATTATTAAAGGGATAATCTCACTTTGAATTGGGCTTGGAACTTCATACCCCATACTTTCAATTGAGTTTAATACTTTGCTAGATAATCCTAGACTTTTAAAATCATTCATTATTTCTTCCTCTTTCAACTTAACAATTATACACTATTTAAATAATATAAGCAATGCTTTTGTTGATATTTAGTAAATTATAATTTTAACCACAAAAAAACAATATAATATTATTGTTTTTTAAAAGATTATACCCTCATAGTGAATAGTTTTTAAAAGTTTCTGCAAGGAATACCAAAATATCAAAACTATTCACTACCAAGGTATAATATACCTTATAAATCCATTTTCTTAACAAAATTTATATTGTTAACATTTTTTCTTTTTAATATATCTCTCATAAATTCCAAAGATTCCGCTAAAGCTTTACCTATAATAACCTCATTAGAATAATGTACAACAAATTCATCATTTACTATTTCAAAAGCATTAAACAAATATCTTTTTTTATTAACATTAACCAGCTTATTGATATATCCTAACTGATTTTCATTCATAACCTCAGGAACATAAACTATTAAATTATTATCAGTTATCAATACTATTAAATGTCCTAATCGACATAAATAAGAAGATAATGTATGAACATGATCATCATATTTTATTGGAATACCACAATCTAAGCAAAAACACTTCAATCCTTCTAAATGCCAATCAACATGTCTTCCAATATAATCTTTAACATTAGAAAACTCATCACTTGGCATAACAGTTAATCTCGTTTCTGTTTTAAATTTTTCCATCTAAATCACCTTTGTAAATATTATATATGTTATCTTAAATAAATGCAACTTATTTAACTATTTCATGTATTGCAAAACTACTACTATTTAATTTATCACTTAATATTCTTAACTGTTTAAACATTATAGTTTTACCTTCATCATAAAAAGTTGTATTAATTTCTTCGATATCTCCATATTCAACTGCTATTTCAATATTATCAAATAAACTTAATTCATAAGCAGTAACATCAATTATAAAAGTATAAGAGTCATTGTATGCCATAATAGTAATTCCATCTACTATATTAGTTAAGTATTTAAATAAATCCCCATTACCATATTCATTATCATAAATTATCTCATCATACCAAAAAGGAACATCTATATTTAAAAGATAACCATTAAATTTTTCTTTAACCAAGTTAATATAATCTTGAAATTGTAAAACTCTTAAATCCTGTTTACTTTCCCAATCATTTAAGATATATGGTTCCACATCAACATGAACTGTTTTAACTTGATAATCAATATATTCATTATTAAAACTCTCAATATAATCATAAATTTTATCTAATTCTAAAGTTTGATTAGGTAAAATATAATTGGGATCTCCAAATAAAAATTCAACATCAATATCATTATCAACTAATATTTTAACTTTATTATATAAAGATTCAATAGATACCGAAGTATCTATATACAAATAAACATTATCAATATTATTATCATTAAATTCACTAATATCATCTGTTATTAAAGATGTATCCCAAATCCAAGTTGAATACATCATAGACTCCTCACTGCTATTAAAATAAATAAATCCTACTAAAACAACTAAAATAACTCCAATTATAAGCATAAGTTCTTTCAAAATATCAATCTCCTAAATTTCCTTTCTTGGAATTGGAATCCAAGAATGACTATATTTTTTATAATTAAATAATACTCCCAATCTTTTAAAATTCATTAATTGTCTAAAACCTAAATTTTCTAAAAAACAAAAACAAATCATTGAAATTATTATTTTAAAAGACATTCCTTTAAAATTTTCATTATAAATTCTAAGTAAAAATGAAACAATAGAAACTAAACTACAAAATCCAATATATGCTATTAACATTTCTATATTTGAAATTAAATCAGAGTTTACTATAAATAATAATAATAGAACAATCAAACCTATAGTTTCAATTATTGGAGCTAAAAACTCAAATATCAACATATATGATAAAGAAAACATTCCAACTTTACCATATTTAGGCCTAAACATAGTTTTATAATTAAATAAACATTGTATTAATCCAGTATACCATCTTCTTTGTTGTAAAGTAAAGGCTTTTAACGTATCAGGTGCTTGGGTATAACAACGAGCAGACTCAACATACTTAATATCATAATCAATTTTATTATCCAAACAATACTTATGAATTTTTAAAACTAAATCCATATCTTCACCAATTGTATCAGAATTATATCCATTACATTTAATTACAATATCTTTTTTAAACAAACCATATGCACCTGAAATAATTAAATTACCATTAAAACTATCAAATAAAAACTTAGAAGATAAAAATGCTCTATCATACATTATTTCTTGAACTCCAATTAAAAATGAAGGTATAGATTTCTTTTCAACTAATTGATCATTTTTAATATTGTAATTATTAACTAACTTAACACAACCACCAACTGCTACTGTTTTAGAAGAAATAATTACCGGTCTAACAATTTGTTCTAAAGAATTTCTAGGTAAAATAGTATCTGCATCTATTGTAATAAAATAACTATATTTACAAACATTAATACCAGCATTAATAGTATCAGCTTTTTTACCATTTTCCTTCATTACTAAAGTAATATCAACGCCATTAAATTTACCACAATAATATCCAATTACATTTTTAGTTTTAATATTAGCTGATGGAATTTTTTCTACTTTCTTTAATTTATATTTATCAATTAACAATTTACATGTATTATCACTACTACCATCATCAATTATCACTAATTCATAATTTTTATAATCCAACTGCAATAACGAAGAAACAGATTTCAATATAATAACTCCCTCATTAAAAGCTGGTAATAAAATTGAAACAGGCAAATAAAAATCTCTCTTTATTTCATTACGATATTTTTTCTCTAATCGATATCTATTTAAATATACAATTCCAATTGCTACTCCAGCAAATAATATAACACAATATAATATTAAATAAATTATAAAGATATTACTTAAAACATCTAATACCAAATTAAGAGTTTCCATACTTCACCTCATTACTTAAAATATAATTAATATGACAATCAACATTTTCATTATATTTACCAATTAATTTTTTAATATCCATAAATTTAGTTAAAGATAATAAAGAATTATTCATAACATAATAATTATCCTGCCAAACACTACTAAGTAAAAAATCTTTAACAATTTCACTGTTATAATTTTTTAAAGTTTTAATCACAACAACACTATATTCAAAATCATAACGTTTAGCTAAATCAATTAAATCAGCCTCAATATTTTTAAGCTTAACAATACCAAAATACCTAACCATAGCTAATTTACATTCCTTATCTTTCTCTAATTTAAATAACATATATAACATATTAGAATCACTATATTTTATATAACGACAATAAATAATAATTGCTTTTCTTATATTAGTATTAAATTCACTATAACTATCTAATAAAGCTTTTGCAAATTCTTCTTTATTACCTAAATAAGAAAGCATATGATCACTTAATAACTTTGCACTATAATATACTTTCATATTATTAAAAATATATAATTTATCAATAAAATAATCAATATTTCCTTGCTTTAATGTTGTCAATACAATATTATCCAAACAATAAATATGATTAATTTTAAACGCCTCATTTAAAAAAATTATAATTTCCGGATGATTTATATTAATACAAGATAAAAAATAACCAAAATATGTTTTCTTATATAAAGTTTGCTTAGAGTAATAAACAGCTAAATTAGCTATAACATCACTATTTTTATTTAAATCAATTATCTTATCATCACTTAAATACAACTCTTCAAAAATAATCAAATTTTCTATACTTTTTAAATAATTTACCAACTTTATTTTCTTATTATTTATCTCTTTTAACAAAAATAATATCTTTTTTTCTTTTTTAATTCTATTTTTTTCTTCATTTCTGTACACATTAAAGTGAAATAAAACCAACACCAACAATAACATCGTACATAAAAAGAAAAATAAAACAACACTCATTACAATACTCATACAATAAACTCCTACTTCTAGCACAAAAAAATACTTAATCATTTTAGCGCACCGTATCATTATATCATATTTTAATAATTACACAATAAAAAAAATATCAAATTAATGATATTTATTTTCCTAAACCTCTAGCATTTAAAATACATTCACGTAATACTTTTTTCGTTACATACTCATTAGCATTCAAAGCAAATGGTAAAATATCATAAATATTTAAAATCCTAAATTCCTTATCACCAATGGAATAAAGTAAAATACCCCATCTACTTCTAACTTTAAGTAAATACTTTTGTTTTGTAATAACATCCTCACCACTACAGTTACTATATTTAAAAATATTTTTAGAATTTCTTAAATTCAAAATATAAACATCCTTAGGATTTTTTTTATTTTGTAATACAACAACATTTTTCATACAAACCAAATCATCTTTTTCTAAAGCTTTAATTTGAAGAGCAACCTTACTTTCAAGTTCATCTAATCTTTTTCTATTTTTACTATATTTTAAAGATCTACTAACAGTTTCAAAAAATACTTTAAAATCCATAAATATCCTCCGTATTATCTTATTTTTGGGAATTGAATGATTTTTCTTTCTTCAATTGAAGGAAATTCAGTTATTCCTTTTTTATTTGCAACTTTAGACAAAAAATCAAAACCACTTTCACCATCTATAACTTTACCTTGAAATAAACTAAAATCATCACTATCTAGTGCAAAATTATAAATATCAAAAGAATTAACATCACTTTTACTCTTAACTAATTCTAAAATACATTCATATTGATTTTTATTTAATAAAGCAGGAATAAACACATCTAAATCATCACCATCTTTAATAACTACTAAATGACCATTTAAAGCTATTCTTCCATTATTAGAAAAAACAGTTTGACATTTTTTAATTTTAAATTTATCACAAAACTTATCTTGAATATCTAATACAAAATCATCATCACATTTAACTTTAACATAATTATTAATTATTTTATAACCTTCACCAGGTATAATTGTTATTTCATTCATCTTTTTTTACCACCTTTATATCTTTTAGAAATCTCATCATTTAATATCACAGTATCTCTTAACTTATTTTTTCTATCTAAAACACTGTCATAAGGAAAACTAACTTCATCATTTTCTTCAATACAAGCAAGTTCAACAAATAATTCATTATTTGAAATCAATTCACTTAATTTTATCAAAGTATCTCTTTGAGCCTCATTTAATATAGTTGGTATATATATTTGATAAAAATTATCAACATTAGTAACAACTAAATGAGAATATCTAGCAGCCGTAACAGCATAACCATAAATATTAGTAAGACCACTATGAACTATATTATACTTTTTAAAAAAAGCATCCATAAATTCAGCATGAGAGTTTACTTCCTGTTCAAAAAAATCATAATCAATTTCACCATCACTTGGAATTATAGTAACCCTTTTATCAACAATTTCAAACATAATAACCCCTTCTTTCGCCATTATTATAACATAAATCAAAAAAAAAGCAACTTCACATTACTTTCTTACCAATTTTAAATGATTTAATTTTAACACTTTCATCAGCAACAACCAAACTATAATTAACAGCACTCTTATTTTCTGACAAGTACAATTTATATAATTCTTTTTTTAAACCTTTAATGGTATCACAAAGTCTATAATATTCTTCTTCCAAAAACCTAATTCTACTTTCCTTATTATCAATAGCACCTTCAAATATATCCATAGTTTTTTCAAATTCAAATAAATTTAAAAATAATTTAGTGATATAAGTAGTAGTATTAATTCTAGGAAATAAATTATATGAAGTAATATATATTCCCATAGCTAAAATGTAACCAACAATTTTTCTAAATGTATCAACAGATACAGTTGCTATAAAAACTCCAGCTACTATGAAAAAAGACAAATTAAGTCCAATTGAAATAAGCAAATCTTTTCCCAAGTTACCTTGATATTCATTGTAAATCATAACCCTTTCTTCATATTCCTCACCCAAATTATCAGTTTGTTCAGAATATAACTTGTGCTCATTTAAAATTTTCAAATTTTTATTCTTTAAATCTTTTATTTTTTTATAAATTTCTAACGACTCATTTTTCATACAAATTTTCCTCTTCTAAAACAATTATAACACTACTTTTTAAAATAGCAAAATTATAATAAAACACCTAAAGATATAGCAATTAAACTAGCAATTAAACCAATCACCCAAAATAGCTTAACAATATTACTCTCCTGCCAACCTAATTTTTCAAAAGTATGATGTATTGGAGTCATTAAAAATAATCTTTTTTTAGTAAATTTATAATAAAATCTTTGAATCAAACAAGTCATTGTTTCAATGACAAATACAATTCCAATTAATACTAACAACAATTCATATCTTGTTAATATTGCAATACTCCCTATAGTAGCACCTAGTGCTAAAGAACCAGTATCACCCATAAAAACTTTAGCAGGATTAACATTGAAAACTAAAAAGCCTAATAAAGAACCCACTAAAGAAAAACATAACAATCCTATACTTTCATATCCAATTAACCATCCACAATTAAAAGCAATAATTCCAAAAGTTAATAAAGCTATTAACGACAACCCACCTGCTAAACCATCTAAGCCATCAGTTATATTAACCCCATTACTACTAGCAACTAAAACAAATAAAATAAACACTCCATAAAAAACACCAATATTTAACTTCACACCCAAAGTATGAATCCATAATAAAGGTTCATTACCAGCCTTTAAAAACAAATAGAAAAATATAATAGCTATTACACATTGTAATAATAATTTAACCTTCTCAGTTAATCCTTTATTATTCTTATATTTAATAATTAAATAATCATCAACAAACCCTATTAAAGCATAACTAATCATAACAAATATAACAATTAACAAACTATAATTAAAAACTATTTTATCAAAATACAACAACAAAAACATAATAATTAAAGTAGGTATTAAAAATATTAAACCACCCATTGTTGGTGTCCCTACTTTACTCCTATGAGAACTTCTTAAATATTCAGATAAACTTTGTCCAGCTTTCATCTTTCTTAAAAAAGGAATTAGTATAAAACCTAAAATTATAGAAAAAATAAAACTAGCTAATAAAATCATTATTGCCTTAGTTAATAACAGCATATCATCACCTACTAAAGTTTATTATACAAAACAAAAAAAAGACTAAAAATCTTTCTCTTGCTTAAGGTTTTAAAACCCTACTTTTAATGATGAATAGTTTTAACATGGTATTTATAAAAAATTATTCGCAACCTATTTTTATAATTTAATACAACATAAATACCTAATAATATTGTAACACATATTTTTATATTTTTATAAAAAAAATCCTAACTTTACATCTAATTCACCAAAAATAATATCTAAATTAATCACCTAATAACAATTTCACAACATCACCCTCATAAATCATAGTCCCAGCACTTGGTGATTGATATAAAACTTTATCACCATCACCAGAAAATTCAACCTTAAATGTACTTAAATTTTCTAAAGCTTCCGAAGCACTTAAACCAATAACATCTGCAATTCTATAATATTTTTTTTCAGGATAAACATATTCCTTATCAAGTCCACCAATTCTTTTTTCTATTTCTAAAACATCAATTATATCTAACATAACATTCTTAGCAATAGGAGCAGCTACAGTCCCACCATATTGTGTAACACCTTTAGCATTATCAACTGCAATATAAACAACAACCTCCGGATCATCAGCTGGTAAAAAACCAATAAAAGAAGTTATATAATTATTAACCAAATACTGACCATTTTCTACCTTTTGAGCAGTTCCAGTTTTACCTCCAACTCTATAATCAGGTATATAAGCATTTTTACCACTACCATTAGCCACTACTGATTCCAAAGCATAAACAACCTTAGAAGAAGTGTCCTCACTTATAACTTTACTATCTATAACCGGGTTATAATCAATAATAACACTATTAGTTTCAGGCTCATTTATACTAGAAACAATATAAGGTTCATACAAAATACCACCATTAATAGCTGCTGATATTGCAGTTACTTGTTGAATAGGAGTAACAGATACACCTTGACCAAAAGCAGTTGTTGCTAACTCCAAATCACCAATTTTATCAACATCAAATAATATACCACTTGATTCACCATTTAAATCAACACCCGTTTTTTCACCAAAACCAAAACGATCAATATAATCAAATAATTTATCTTCACCCAACATCAAACCCATATTAACAAAACCAGGATTACAAGAATTTTCTACCACCTGTAAATAAGTTTGTAACCCGTGACCTCCATGTT
>CAYJEL010000010.1:0-22073 GCA_964369245.1 uncultured Muribaculaceae bacterium | reverse complement strand
TGTGTTGTATAGGTAAACTATTTAGAAGTAAAATAATATATATAGAAACATTTGCTAATATAAACTCAAAAACAATAACAGGAAGACTAATATATAAATTTGCAGACCTATTTATAGTACAATGGGAATCAATGCTAAAACTATACCCAAAAGCAAAACATGGAGGTTGGATTTTCTAATGATATTTGTAATGCTAGGAACACAAGACAAACCATTTGATAGATTATTAAAAGCAATTGAAAAACAAATAATTAAAAATAATATTAAAGAAAAAGTAATTGTACAAGCTGGAACCACAAAATACATTTCTAAACATATGGAAATATTTGATTTCATAACACTAGATGAATTACAAGAATACATAAAAAAATCATCTTTAATAATAACACATGGTGGAGTAGGATCAATTCTAGATTCACTTAAACAAGATAAAATAGTAATAGCAGCCTCAAGATTAAAAAAATATAAAGAACACGATAATGATCACCAAAAAGAAATAATAAAAGAATTTGTAAAATTAAAATATATTTTAGAATTAAAAGATTTTAACAAACTAAATAAAGTATTAATAAAATCAAAAACATTTAAACCAAAAAAATATATCAGTAACAACAATAATTTTAAACAAATTATAAAAGATTTTATAAATTAAGAAAGAAGGATTAAATGTTTAAAATATACGAAGTAAAAAATAATACCACACTAACACCATTCCTAGAACAACACTACCCAAAAAAAGAAATAAAAAGATTACTAACAAATGATAGGGTAACAGTAAATAGAAGAACAACAACAAAATTTAACCACCCATTAAAACCAAAAGACGAAGTAATAGTAAACTTAAATAAAACCGATTTAAACGTTTTATATGAAGATAAAGATTTTATCATCGTAGATAAAAAACATAACTTACTATCAGTAGCAACAGATACAACTACAAAAACCCTTTATAACGATGTAAGTAAATACATAAAAACAAAAAATAAAAACAGTAAAATATTTATAGTGAATAGATTAGATAAAGATACATCAGGAATAGTCGTATTTGCAAAAAATCAAGAATTAAAATTCAAATTACAAGAAAATTGGGATAATGTAATTAGAAAATATATAGCAGTAGTAATAGGTAAAACAAAACCAGAAGGAATAATAAAAAACTACTTACAAGAAGATAAAAACTTATTCGTAAAATCAGGTACAACTGGTAAATTAGCTATTACAGAATACAGAAAACTTAAAGAAAATAAAAATCAAACTTGGTTAGATATAAATATTAAAACCGGAAGAAAAAATCAAATAAGAGTACATATGAATGATATTAACTGTGTAATAAAAGGTGATACAAAATATGGTGGCCAAAAAGAAAAAAGAATGTATTTACACGCTTACTACATAAAATTCAATCATCCTGTGACCAATAAAATTATTGAAGTTAACTCAATAGTTCCTAAAGAATTTAGTTAACTTTTTTAATTTGCCAGAATTAAAAATCGGTGATATAATAAATTTACATAAGAGACTACTTTACAATTTTCTTGTCAAACATAATAATCTGTGTTACAATTATTATGGTGATAGAAATGGATAAACTTATAAAAGAAGCTTTAAATAAAGAAATAAAAAGACAAAATCAAAATATCGAATTAATTGCCTCAGAAAACTATGTATCACAAGCAATTTTAGATTTACAAGGTAGTATTTTTACCAATAAATATGCTGAAGGATATCCTCATAAAAGATATTATGGTGGATGTGAAAATGTTGATATTGTAGAAGATTTAGCTATAAAATATGTAACAGAATTATTTGATTGTAAATATGCTAATGTTCAAGCTCATTCAGGTAGTAGTGCTAATATGGCAGTATATAAAGCCTTATTAAATATAGGTGATAAAGTTTTAGGAATGAACTTAGATCAAGGTGGACATTTAACACATGGACATAAAATTAATTTTAGTGGACTTGATTACGATATAATAAGTTACAACGTTGATGAAAGTACCCACCTAATAGATTACGATTTATTAGAAACTATAGCTATAAAAGAAAAACCAAAAATGATTATAGCTGGAGCAAGTGCTTATTCAAGAACAATAGATTTCAAAAAATTTAAAGAAATAGCAAATAAAGTAGGAGCTTATTTAATGGTAGATATGGCCCATATAGCAGGATTAGTAGCTACTAATTTACATAACTCACCATTTCCATATGCAGACGTAGTAACATCAACTACTCACAAAACTTTAAGAGGACCTCGTGGTGGATTAATATTAACTAACGATGAAGAATTAATTACAAAAATTAATAAAATAATATTCCCAGGAATTCAAGGTGGACCATTAATGCACGTAATAGCAGCAAAAGCACAGTGCTTTTACGAAGCATTACAAAAAGACTTCAAAACATATCAAGAACAAGTATTAAAAAATATTAAATCTTTAGCAGAAGTATTAAAACAAAACAATTTAAAAATAATTACAGATGGAACTGATAATCATTTAATATTAGTTGATGTTAAAAAAATTAACTTAACAGGAAAAGAAGCAGAAAAAATACTTGATGAAATATACATAACAGTAAATAAAAATACAATTCCATATGATACAGAATCACCATTTAAAACATCTGGAATTAGAATTGGAAGTCCAGCAATGACTACAAGAGGACTAAATGAAGAAGACTTTGCGCAAATTGGGCAAATTATTGTCGACGCTTTATTTAAAAAAGAAAATATTGACACATTAAGAGAAAGGGTAATAAACATTACAAATAAATACCCTATATAAGGAGGGTAATATGTTAATAGACGGAAAAAAAGTAAGTACAGAAATAAAACAAGAACTAATAAATAGAATAGATAAAACAATGATTAAACCTTGTTTAGCAGTAGTACAAGTTGGAAATGACGAAGCTAGCAATATCTATATAAAAGGAAAAGAAAAAGCTTGTAAAGAAGTAGGAATCTATTTTAAACACATAAAATTAAATGAAGATATTAAAGAAATAGAAATAATAAATAAAATAAAAGAATTAAATAATGATGAGTATGTAAATGGTATTTTAGTTCAATTACCACTACCAGAAAGATTTAATCAAAATAGAATAATTAATATCATAGATAAACATAAAGATGTTGATGGATTAACACTTTACAATATGGTTAAATTATATAAAAATACACCTTATATAATACCATGTACACCAAAAGGAATCATGAAATTAATAGAATACTACGAAATAGATTTAGAAGGTAAAAATGTAACAGTAGTAGGTAAATCAGAATTAGTTGGAAAACCACTCTCACTTTTACTTTTAAGTAAAGGTGCAACAGTTACAATATGTCATTCTAAAACAACAAACTTAAAATATCACACATCAAATGCTGATATATTAGTGGTAGCAGTTGGTAAAGAAAAACTAATCACAAAAGATATGGTTAAAAAAAATGCTTATGTATTTGACGTAGGAATAAATAGAGTAGATAATAAAATATGTGGTGACACAGACTTTGAAAACATAAAAGAAATAGTTAATATAACTCCAGTACCAGGTGGAGTAGGACCAATGACAGTAGCAATGCTACTAGAAAATACAGTCGAAAACTTTATAAAAAATAAAAGGAGTTAACAATGAAAAAAGCGTTTACTTTAGTAGAATTAATGGCTGTTATTATAATACTAGCCCTAGTTGGAGCAATATTAGTTCCAGTTGTAAATAACGTAATAAACAACAATAAACAAAACTTATATGAAGCTCAAATAAAAGAAATAGAAACAGCAACAGAAAAATACGCACTATATAATTTAAGTGATTTGCCACTTACAGAAAATGATATCTTAACAATAACACTTAAAGATATAAAAGATGCTAAATTAATTGACTTAAATATTATCAATCCTAAAACAGAAGAACCATTTAATGATAATATGTTAATAAATATTAAATACGAAAATAATAAATATCACTTTACAGTTTTAGATGAAGGTGTAACAGAATCAAATGATAAAGCACCAAAATTAACCCTAAATGGTGATTTCTTAATTATTAAAGAAATCAATACAGAATACACTGAATTAGGGGCAGAAGCAGTAGATAAAAATAATAGTGCTGTTGAGGTAGATATTACTTATAAAAAAAATGATATTCAAATTAATAGTATTAATATGCAAGAACTTGGAACTAATACAATTGTATACTCAGCTAATTTCATAGAAAATTCTGAAGTATATACATCATATATTTTTAGAACACTAATAGTTCAAGATTCTATAAAACCACAAATAATTATACCGGGTAAATTAAGACTTACATTAAGTCAAGCTAGTACATATAATTTAAAAAGTGATGTTGTAGTTACAGATAATAGTGGTGATACATTAGAACTAACAGTAACAAACCTTAATCCAGTAGTTGGAGAACACATTATAACTTATACAGCAACAGATAACAGTGGTAATAAAACAGAAGAAAAAAGAATAGTAGAAATAGTTGAATAACTATTTTTTTTTATCGTAAAATTTAAAAAAGGAGGAATCTATGGAAAAATTTACTTTAGTAGATTACATTTTAAAATTAGTAAATGAATCAAAACTAGATAAAAGTTCCGCTGAGTACCAAGAAATGATAGTAGTATTAAAAAATATTTATAACGAAAATATAGAACTGCATAAAGAAAATGAAAGATTAAAAGCAAGAACACCTAAAATTAAAACATTGACAAAACAAACAAAAAAAACTATACTTTAAATAGGTGATAGTATGCTAAGAAAGTTAATAGAAAAATATATACCATATAATGAACAAGAAAAAAGCGATAAACAAATAATGTTAGAATTTATCGATAACAACAAAGATTATCTTACTAGAAATAATCAAATAGGACACTTTACGGCCTCAGCTTGGGTTATAAATAAAGAAAAAACAAAAGTTTTAATGATTTACCACAATATTTATAACTCTTGGGCATGGACTGGTGGTCATGCTGATGGTGAAGAAAATTTACTAAATGTAGCTCTAAGAGAAGTTACAGAAGAAACTGGTGTTAAAAATATAAAACCAATAAAAAATGAAATTCATTCATTAGAAATAATTCCAGTAGATGGACACATTAAAAAAAATAAATATGTTTCCTCACACTTACATTTAAATGTAACATTTCTAATAGAAGCAGATGAATTAGAAAAACTAACAATTAAAGAAGATGAAAATAGCGGTGTTAAATGGGTTGATATGAAAAAAGCAGTATCTTTATCTAATGAAGATAGAATGAAAGTAATTTATCAAAAGATTATTGATAAAATATGAAAAAAATAATATTAATAGTAATACTTTTATTACTAATACCAACCTTTTTAATAATTAATTTAAATTTACACCTATTAATAACACTATTTTTAATAGCGCCTGAAATATTTATATTAGGAACAATCTATAAAATGATAAGAACAACTAATAAAAGAGATAATATAACTCAATATTTCAAAGAAGATAAAATTACAAGCTATATAGATATATTAAAGTACCAGTTAAAAAAAATAAACATAGACACTACCATAAATAATAATATATTAATATACAAAAATATAAAAATAATGTATCTAAATGACAAAGGAATTATAAAAGGAAATAAAGAAGACAAATACCTATTATTAAATAACAAAAAAATAACCAATCCTTTTACTAAAACAGACGAAGCTTATATAATTAAAACACAAGATATAAAATTAAAATCAGATAACATAAAACTACAAGAAGTAAGTCAATTACTTTTCTTAATTGAAAGAAAACATTATAAAATTGAAGAATAAAATTAGATTTAATTAGAAAAAAAATCGTAAAATCAACTTAACAAAAAAATGACAAATCCAAGCAGATAAGATACAATCAGTTATATAAAAAGAAGAGTGTTTTATGATAAATAGATCTGAATAATTAGAAATATTAAAAAATTTCAAAGATAAAGATTTAATAAAAATTGTAATGGGTATAAGGAGATGTGGGGAATCGACACTATTTGACCTGTTGCAAAATTAAATATTAAAAAGTTGCATTTACCTCTTTAAGTAATAATGTAAAATTATGAATTTGACAAACGAATTTAGTTATGATAAATTAAAAACACATGATGACAGTACTTCATTGGCAAAGGCATTACTTGTTTATTAGAATGGTGCAAAAAGTAAAACTTTAGTTTTGTGTAGTAAGTTGTATTAATATTAAATAGAGGATTGAAGGATTTAATAGTAATAACGATTCTTTTATATATGGTTATTCATCAGAAGCCACTATCAATGAAACCAGTGATGCAAATCAAATTTTAAATAACAAATACTAAGGAGGAAATTAAAATGTTAAAAAAAATTATAATTACTTTACCACTTATTTTTCTTATGTTTGGTTGTGAAACTAAAGATTTAGATAGTGATAAAGAACAACCAAGAAATTATCATGGTGAACAACAAATAGAATATTCATGGGCCTATGATGTAAGTGATTATGAAAAAATTATCGAAAATTCAGATGGAATTTTAAAAGTTAAAATTCAGGAAATTGGTGATGGAACATTTAAGTATTCAACTGGTGATGGTGATTATCCTATTAGCCCTATAAAAGTGGAAGTATTAGATGTTCTTTATGGAACAACAGATGATAAAAATATTACTGAAATATATCAAGCTGGAGGAGATGTAACTATCACTCAAATGATAGACTATTACTCTGAAAGCAAAATAAATAAAATGGGACTTGATACTATTGATGCAGCTGAAAGAGACAAAACTTATGTGTCATATGATGTTTTAGATGCTAAAGAACTTGAAGTTGGTAAAACATATATAGTATGTTTAAAAAATAAAGTTGATAATCAACCAAACTTCATTTCAGCTTCGGGATATTCTGTATTTGAACTAGAAGATAACGAAAATTATAAAAATATTGTAACTGATAAAATCGTATCTATAAATGAATTTAAAAAATAAAAATTTCAAAACATTATAGATAAATTTTTTCTAATGATGTTATTAATATCAAATAATGTTGGTGAAACAAAAAAATATAGATAGATGAGTTAAAAGAACAGAAAAATTCTGTTCTTTTTCATATATATAAATGTTTAACATAAACTTAACTGGGTGATTATATGGAATTTGAAATAGGACAGTTAGTTACAAGAAATTCATACAACAATGACATTATATTTGAAATAACCGATATTATTGATGATATAGTCTATTTAAAAGGTGTAAACATTAGATTAAAAGCTGATAGTGATATATTAGATTTAAAAAAATTTGATACTGTTGATGAAGAAGAAAGAGAATTTATAGAAAAAATAAAACCAATAACAAATTTAAATAGAGAAGACTACTTTTACATCCCTGGTAAAATACTACATATAGATGCAGATTCTAATTATTTAAATAGATGTATAGATTATTATAAACAAGCTAATATTTGGGCCAAAGGAATAATGGAAAGAGAAGAGAATATAAAAACTTATATAAAAGATTGGTTAGAAGAATATAACCCTAATATTATTGTAATAACAGGACATGATGCTTATTATAAAAAAAAAGGTGGTCAAGACAATTTAAGTGCTTATAAAAATAGTACTAATTTTGTCGAAGCAGTTAAAGAAGCAAGAAAATGGGAAAAGTCTCATGATAAATTAATTATAATAGCCGGAGCTTGTCAATCCGACTATGAAGAACTAATCAAAGCTGGAGCTAATTTTGCTAGTAGTCCTAAAAGAATTAATATCCATGCACTAGACCCTGCTATAATAGCTACTAAAATGAGTTTATCAGATGCTAGTACAGAGATAAATTTAAAAGGAATAATTGAAAATACAAAGTATGGAAAACAGGGAATAGGTGGAGTAAAAACAAAAGGAACTATGTATATAGGATATCCTAGATAAGGAGAAAAAAATGATAGAAAAAATAAGAGGAAAATTAGATAATTACATTGGAAAAGAAATAACAATTAAATATAACTTAGGTAGAAACAAATTTGAAAAATACAGTGCAATCATAAAGGAATTATATGATAATGTATTTATTGTAGAAACTAAAAACAATAGTACAAAATCATTTTCGTATATAGATGTAATTACACAAACAGTAAAAATTAGTTATTGAAATAACCTATAAAAAATGTTATAATACATTTAGAATAGGGGTGTAAAAATGAAAGCTTTTACTTTAATCGAATTATTAGCAGTATTAATAATACTTGGAGTAATACTAGCTATAATTATTCCAGTAACCAATGGAGTAATAAATAATTCAAGACAAAATGCTTATGATACACAAATTGATTTACTAAAAGATCAAGCATTAAAATATTCAATAAATAATGACTTAGGAACAGAAGATGGAGTAACTAAATCATTACAATTTAATCAATTATTAACAGCAGGTATTATAAGTGAATTACCACAAAATCCAATAACTTCAGAACAATTAGAAGGTTGTATATTATACACATGGAAAAGTGAAATTAAACAATATGTATTTGAATATTCTGAAGACTGTAAAGTACCAGAAATAGCTAAAAATCCAATGATAAGTGGAACCAACTTTAATGCAATTTTTAAAGCATTACCAGAATATAATAATATTACATCTATAGTATTTGAAGGAACAATTGATTCTAATGTAGATGTTAATACAGCTATAGATTTATCACTTAATCAAGATAAATCAATTCTTGGATATGTTGACAATACAACATTTAGAATTCAAACAAATGGAATAGTTTTAGCTCACCAAAATTTAGGTGGAGGTTGGAATCCTGAAACTACTTCAATTGATGTAGGAATGTTTGAAGATTTAGAAAAAATAACAACAATCAATTTTAAAGATAACACAAGAAATATATTTGATACAAGTCAAACAACAAATATGTCTGCAATGTTCTTTTCAACACAAACTACAAACTTAGATTTATCAGGGTTTGACACATCTAATGTAATTGACATGTCAAATATGTTTATATATTCAAAATTACAATCAGTAAATTTAACTAGTTTTAATACAACAAAAGTAACAACAATGCATAGTATGTTTTTTGAATCTACAAGTTTACAAAACCTAAATTTAAGTAATTTTGATTTTACAAATGTTGAAATGAATTGGTTGATGTTTTGCAATATTCCTAACAATGAAACATTAGCTGAAGAATATTTTGGACTAAATACAGATAATTATTATTTTGCTATAGCGTGTAACAGCGGATAAAATAGAGAATAACAACTCTATTTTTTATGTAATATACTTAAGAAATAATAAAAAAACAGAATAAAAGGAGCAACTATGAAAAATATAAAAAATTTACTAATTTTAACACTTTTATTTGCAACAACACTAATGTCAGTCGGTTATTCAGCTTTGAACACTGATTTAACAATAAGTGGAAATGTGAGTATACAAGCCGGAAGTGCTATTAGAATTATAAGTAATGAAGTTTCAAAAACTTCAAGTGCTTATGATACTTATAGCCCTGAATTTACTAATACAACAATAACGAATTTTTCAACTTTAGAATATGGAACTTCTTCAATTGAATATAAAATTGGAATTGAAAATACAACATCAATACCATATTTTATTGAAGATATTATAGTATTAATAGATGATAATACCAATGTAACATATACCTTTAAAGGATTAAATAATTTCCAAGAAATTAAATCGGGAGAAACTATTTATTTTACAATGACAGTGAGGCCAAGTGGATTTTATAATCTTCAAAGTGAAGTTTTATCACTTCAATTTGTTTTTACAGAAAGTTACATATTTGAAGATGACATACTTAATGGAGCAGATCCAGAATTAGTATTTGGATTAATTCCAATAGTGTACAAAAATAATGGAACAGTAATCAAGGCTGATATAAACACAAATTGGTACTCATATTTAGATAAACAATGGGCCAATGCTATAATAGTAACAGAAGAATCAAGAAAAGATTATGCTGATGCTTCCCCAGGAACTATAATTAACGAAGAAGATATATTAGGGTACTACGTTTGGATACCTAGATTTGAATATCAAATTTTTAATCTCACAGATTCTACAATAGAAAAAACACAAACAAACATAAAATTTGTATCAAAAGATAAAACTATTTCTAATCAAATAGAAATGGGAAACTACATAACTCATGATGCCTTTAATTACAATGGACAACCACTTTCTGGTATATGGGTAGGAAAATTTGAAACAACAGGGACAACAGAATATCCAACAATATTACCAAATCAAACACCACTAAAGAATATAATATCTAATTTGTTTAAAACTAATATTATATTCTCAGGTGGAATATATAATGAAACTTCAACTGTACAATATGAAGATAATATATATTATGGATTAACAGCAGCATCAGAAAGTAGAATGCTTAAGGAAAGTGAATGGGGGGCAATAGCTATCCTTTCTAATAGTATTTACGGCAACGAATCTACCATTTGGAACAATGCTTCATCTACTACAGGATGCGGTGGTGAAAGTATGGATGATTCTAATAAGGGTTGCATTAACGCCTTTCAAAGTGCTAATAATGATGAATATCCGCAAAGTACTACTGGAAACATATATGGTATTTTTGATATGGCAGGTGGGTCATGGGAATATACAATGGGAACCTATGAAAACACAGTATCAAGCTCAGGTTTTACGAGTGAGTGGTTAAATAACAATGAAAAATTTTATACCAATATATCATCAAATTATTTAAATAATTTAGGTACTGCTCAAATAGAAACTAAGGATTGGGATACGGATTTATATGTACCAACAACATCAAGTATACCTTGGTCAATTCGTGGAAACAACAATACTGCTACAAATACAGCTGGAATATTCGCAGTTGGAAATACGAGGGGTAACGCAGTTACTAATGCTTCGAGAAATGTAATTGTTAATACCCCAATATTAGATTAAATATAAAAAACCATTTATTTTTAACAAAAAATATTGTATAATTAATAAAGATAGGGGTGGCAACACATGCTAGGAAATATTATAGGAATAGAAGAAAATGATGTTTATGTAAAACTAGAAATAAATGTACTAGAATTTAAAAATTTAATAAATATTCATGTTGTTTTAGCAGAAGAAAATAAAATAATAATAGGAGAAATAACTAATATAAAAGATGGTATAGCACAAATAAGTTTATTAGGAGAAATGATTAATGATAAATTTGTCTTTGGAGTTTCAACAAAACCATCTTTTGCCTCACAAGTAAAATTAGTTTCAAAAGAAAAAATACCTATGATTATAAGTGTTGAAGATTACAAAGAATATAAAGATTTATATTTAGGACAAAGTACTATTTATGAAGGTGTTAAAATACATGTTAATATAAATAACTTTTTCAGTAATCACTTTTCAATTTTAGGTTCAACTGGTTCAGGAAAATCTTGCGGTGTATCAAGAATTATTCAAAATATATTTATGAAAAAACAATATATAGCCTATAAATCAAGTTTATTTATATTTGATGCTTATGGGGAATATCACTCAGCATTTAAAGATATAAATACATATAATGCAGGATTAAACTTTAAAGCTTACACAACTAATCTACACTTTAGTGAATCAGAAATATTAAGAATTCCAGTTTGGTTACTAGGGATTGATGATATAGCCCTTTTATTAAGTGCAGATAAACCTTCACAACTAAGTATAATCGAAAAAGCTTTAAAATTAGTTAATATATTTGCAAGAAAAGATGATAATGTAATAAAATATCAAAATGATATTATTGCAAGAGCACTAGTAGATGTTTTATCATCAGGACGACCTTCATCACAAATAAGAGACCAAGTTTATTCAGTATTATCATTTTATAACACTGCTGAACTTAACTTAGAAACACCAGTATTCCAACCAGGTTACACAAGACCTTTAAAACAATGTTTATTAATTGATGCAACAGGAAAAATAAGAGATATGGAATTACTAAATACATTCTTTGTTAAATTTTTCCAAGAAGAAACAGAACTAAAATTACCAACTGGTGATATTATGTATACACTAGATGATTTAGAAAATGCATTAAGTTTTGCTTTAATTAGTGAAGGAATTTTAAACAGTGAAAAAATATTTGAAGATTGTAATTCATTGAAAGTAAGAATTCATAGTTTAAATAATAGCTCGGCTAAAACATATTTTGAATACGATAAATACGTTGATATCCAAGATTATGTTAAAGATTTATTAACAGCAGAAAATGGAAAAAAAGCTCAAATAATAAACTTTAATATAAATTATATTGATGATAGATTAGCTAAGACAATAACAAAAATATATTCAAGAATACTATTTGATTATAACAAAAACTCAGAAACAAGAAATCAAATGCCATTTCACATAATTTTAGAAGAAGCACATAGATATGTACAAAACGACTCAGATACCCAAATATTAGGTTATAATATATTTGATCGTATCACTAAAGAAGGACGTAAATATGGAGTTATTCTAGGTTTGATTTCTCAAAGACCAAGTGAATTATCAGAAACAGCAATGTCACAGTGTAATAACTTCTTAGTTTTTAAAATGATACATCCATACGATATAGAATATATTAAAAAAATGATTCCAAATATTACAAATGATGTCATAAAAAGACTAAAAATATTACAACCTGGAAACTGTATAGGTTTTGGTAGCGGATTTAAAGTACCAGTATTAATAAAAATGGATATGCCAACCCCAGCTCCAAGTAGTAGCAGTTGCAATATATCAGCAACATGGTTTGTTGAAATGAAATAAATACGATTTAGTCGTATTTTTTCTTTATAAACATTTGCTTTTTAAAAAACTATATGATATAATTACACAGGCGAAAGGGAGTATAATAATGAAAAAAAGAAATATCGCAATAATAGCGCACGTCGATCACGGTAAAACGACGTTAGTTGATAAATTATTACAATCTTCAGGAACTTTTAGAGATAATGAAAATGTCATTGAAAGAGCAATGGATTCAAATGATTTAGAAAGAGAAAGAGGAATTACAATTTTAGCTAAAACAACAGCTATAAATTATAACAATCATAGAATTAATATTCTAGATACACCAGGACATGCTGATTTTGGTGGAGAAGTTGAAAGAATTATGAATATGGTGGATGGAGTTTTATTAATTGTAGATGCTTATGAAGGAACAATGCCTCAAACAAGATTTGTTCTTAAAAAAGCCTTAGAAGCAAATGTAACACCTATATTAGTTATTAATAAAATAGATAAAGATTCGGCTAGACCAGAAGAAGTAATTGATGAAGTATTAGAATTATTTATCGAATTAGGAGCATCAGCAGAACAATTAGATTTTCCAATTTTATTTGCATCAGCAATCAATGGTATAAGTGGAACAGATTACAAAAACTTAGAAGATAGTATGACTCCAATCTTAGATTCAATTATTGAAAATATCAAAGAACCAAACGTTGACACAGAAGGTGGATTACAACTTCAGCCTGCTTTATTAGATTATAACGATTTCGTAGGAAGAATCGGAATTGGATTAATCAAAAGAGGTAAAGTAAAAGTAAATCAAATGGTAAATATAATGAGATTAGATGGTAGTGTAAAACCATTTAGAATTCAAAAATTATTTGGTTTTATTGGACTTAAAAGAATAGAAATTGAAGAAGCAGAAGCAGGAGATATCGTTGCTATAGCAGGATTAGCAGATATATTTGTTGGAGAAACAGTAGTTGATGATATAAAAGAAGCTCTTCCAATCTTAAAAATAGATGAACCTACTTTACAAATGGAATTTGGTGTAAATACATCACCATTCTGTGGTAAAGAAGGAGAATTACTTACTCCAAGAAAAATCGAAGATAGATTAATTAAAGAAACAGAAAGAGATGTATCTTTAAAAATAGAAGCTAAAGATAATGAAACATGGATTGTATCAGGCCGTGGAGAGTTACATTTATCAATTTTAATTGAAAATATGAGAAGAGAAGGATTTGAATTACAAGTTTCAAAACCACAAATTATTACAAAAGAAGTAGATGGTGTTTTATGTGAACCATTTGAAGATGTTCAAATAGATGTTACAGATGATTGTATTGGTTCAGTAATTGAAGCACTAGGTAAACGTGGTGGGGAAATGATTTCAATGAATAACGTTGGAACAGTAACAAAATTAAACTACAAAGCTCCATCACGAGGATTAATTGGATTTACAACAGAATTTATGACTTTAACAAAAGGTTATGGACTATTTAACCATAGATTCTTAGAATACCAACCAGTTCAATCAGCTGATGTTGGAAGTAGATCTAATGGTGTTCTAGTTTCTATGGAAAATGGAAAAGCAACAGCTTACGCTTTAGGTGGACTAGAAGATCGTGGAGTTATGTTTATTGAACCAGGAACAGAAGTTTACGAAGGTATGATCGTTGGTGAAAATAATCATGATAACGATTTAGCTGTAAATGTTGTAAAAGGTAAAAACTTAACTAACACAAGAAGTGCTGGTAAAGATAATACAGTTGTATTAAAAAGACCAAAACGTATGAGTTTAGAAAACTGTTTAGATTATATAGATGATGATGAATTAGTTGAAGTTACACCTTTAAACTACAGAATCAGAAAAAAAATATTGAATACAGAACAAAGAAAAAAACAACAAAAAAGAAAATAATTTAAATTTTCTTTTTTTTATTGAAAAAATGTTATTCCATTACTATAAACAGAAGTATCTTTTGAAGCAGTAATAACTTTATCATTTACAACTTTATTAGTTTTAACAGTATCTTTAACAATTATATCTTCATTTTTAACTACATTACTAAAATCATTACTATCAATTTTTTTAAACTCATTTAAAACTCTAAACATAGTTTTAGCATTATTTATAACAGGACCAGCTTGTTTAACCAAAGGTAATACTTGATTTACAAAATTTAAAGTCTTTTGACCACCAGATAATATTTTACCCAAAGATAAATTCTTAAATAAACTTCCAAATAAACCACTACTAGAAGCAGTGTTTCCTAAAGCACTAGGTAACCCAGAATAAAAAGGATAATAGTTCATATGTACACCTCTCTTATAAATATTATATGTTTTTAAAAAAAATGTTCCACTATTATTAAAAATATGATATAATTATTTTATAAAAGATAGAGGAATAGTGTGGTGAACAATTTGAAAAAACCAATTTATTTATTGCCGTTTTTATATGCATTCAAATTAATACAAGGGATTGCTAAGATATTAAAATACATAAGTGTTGGAATATTTGCAGCAATAACTTCAATAATTAATGTAATAATAACGATTACGAGCAGTTTTTTAAAGTATACGTTTTTAGGTACAAAATTTTTTATAACAACACTTTTAAAAGATTTTATTAAATATTTTTTCTTAGGATTATTATTTATAATAAAATTAATTTTAAAACTTATAAAATATATTTGTTTAGGAGCATATGCACCATTTTACTTCATAGTAAAATACCTAGGTATAATTAATAAATACAATAATAAATTAAGAGAAAAACAAGCTTTAGAAAGCGAAAAAAAAGCAGCAGCAAGAGAAAGAAATAGACAAATCCTAGAAGAAAATAAAAAACGCTTGCTAGAAGTAAAAAGAAAAGAAAAAGAAGAATTAGATGCCCAAAAAGAAAAACAAAAAGCAGCTAAAAAAACTGATGTATACATAAATGAAAATGTTCAATTTGAAAAAGAAAGTTTTTCTTCTAAATTAAATGAATCATTTAAAAATTCAGCATTTGCTAAACTATTTGAAAAAAAAGAAAAAGATATCAATAGAGAAGCATTACTACTTGATTTAGAAGGATTAGACGCTAAAAAAAGTGAACAAAAAATCATGTATAAATATGTAGCTAAAACTGAAGAAGGAAAAATGGAAACAGGATATTTTCCAGCTTTCTCAAAAGTTGAAGTTCATTCATTCTTACTAAGTGAAGGAAAAGAAGTATATAGTATTCAAACCAATGCATGGATTAGATTATTATATGGTTCAGGTCAATCTACAAATACTAAAAAAATAAAAGTAAAAGATTTAATTTTCTTTATAACACAATTATCAACATATGTTAAAGCAGGTATTACTTTAGTAGAAGCTTTAAAAATTTTATCTAATCAATTTAAAAATAATGATTACAGAAGAATATTTAGAGGAATGATTTATGATTTAAGTATGGGAGATAACTTCTCTGATGCTATGATGAAACAAGGAAATGCCTTCCCAAGACTTTTAATAAATATGGTTAAAGCATCAGAAATGACAGGAGAATTACCTGAAGCATTAGATGACATGACTGATTATTATACAGAAGTTGATAAAACAAGAAAACAAATGATTACAGCCCTTACATATCCAGTAATAGTTTTAGTTATTGCAATTGCAGCTGTAATATTCATTATGTTATTCGTTGTTCCAAGATTCGTAGCTTTATACGAAGGTTTAGATGGAGCAACACTACCAGCAATTACAGTAATGACACTAGCTGTCAGTAATTTCTTACAAGAATATTGGATATTCTTATTATTAGGAACGGCAGTATTTCTATTTGTTTATGTTTATATCTATAGAAGAGTTAAAGGTTTTAAAGCTTTAAATCAATGGATATTAATGCATGTTCCTGTTTTAGGAAATGTAATTATATATAATGAAGTAACAATGTTTACCAAAACATTCGCTTCACTTTTATCACACAATGTATTCATTACAGATTCAATGGAAATTTTAAATAAAATAACAAATAATGAAATATATAAAAAACTAATTTTAGAAACTATATCTAATTTAGCTAAAGGTGATAAAATATCTCTTGCATTCCATGAACATTGGGCTTTCCCAATACCAGCTTATGAAATGATTAAAACAGGAGAACAAACTGGACAATTACCAGAAATGATGCAAAAAGTATCAGTTTATTATCAAGAGTTACATAAAAACTCAGTAACACGAATTAAAACATTTATCGAACCAATCTTAATTATATTCTTAGCAGCAGTTGTAGGAACAATAATTTTAGCAGTAATCATGCCAATGTTTGATTACTATGGTTCAGCAATATAGGAGGAAATATGGATTTATTAATATTCTTTTTAGGAACAATATTTGGATCATTTTATAATGTTGTCGCCGAAAGATTAACAAACAAACAATCAATAATTCATCCTCCTAGTCATTGTCCTAAATGTCAACACATTTTGAAATGGTGGGAATTAATTCCTGTCATTTCTTTTTTGTTGCAAAGAGCCAAATGTTCTAATTGCAAGGTTAAATTATCATGGTTTTATCCATTATCAGAAGTAATATCAGGATTATTATTCCTAATATCATTCCTAGTATTTGGATTTTCTTTAGAACTTATTATAGCCTTAACTTTTGTTTCAATGCTAATAATTATAGTTCTAAGTGACCTGTATTATATGATAATAGAAGATAGCGTTTTAATATTTTTTGGAACTTTAATATTTGTAGAAATGATATTTATATATGATATTTGGACAGCTCTAATTAATTTAGGGAATGGACTAATAGCATTTATAATAATGCTACTGTTAAAACTATTAGGTGATTTTATATTTAAAAAAGAATCAATGGGTGGTGGAGATATTAAACTTATGTTAGTTCTAGGACTAGTTATAGGATTTGATATGTCAATATTCACAATCTTTTTATCCGCTTTTTTAGCACTACCAATCTCATTGTTTTTTATTAAAAAAGAAAATCATGAAATACCTTATGGACCATTTCTAGCAGCAGCAGCCCTAATAATATATTTTTGTAACATAGATTTACAAATGATATTAAACTTTTTAAATAATTTATATTAAAAAAGAGTATTCTTTTTTTTTATTTGTTATAATATAAATAGGTGATACAATGAAATACTTATTTTTTATAATCCTTTTTTTACCATTAACAATTAATGCTTTAGAGTTAGCTTCTCCTAATTCTATTTACATTGAATTAGATAGCAATGAAATAATATTTGAAAATAATAGTACAGAAAAAATTAAAATAGCCAGTTTAACTAAAATAGTCACTACCATAACAGCTATAGAAAATATTAAAAATTTAGATGAACAAGTTACTTTAACAACTAATATGTTTTATGGATTAGTTGAAGCTAATGCCTCAGTAGCTGGATTTAAAGTAGGTGATACCGTAACGTATAGAGATTTACTTTATGGTACAATGCTAGAATCAGGTGCTGATGCTACACAAGCTTTAGCTATATTAATAAGTGGTAGTGAAAAAGACTTTGCTTTATTAATGAATCAAACAGCTAATAAACTCAAACTAACAAATTCTAACTTCACCAACTCTAGTGGTCTAGATGATGAACTAGCTTATTCAACATTAGAAGATATATCAGAAATATTAAAATACTCATTAGAAAACGAAACATTCAAAAATATTTATAGTGCAACAGAATATACTACAACTAACAATTTAAAATTATATAGTACAATGATATATGTTGGTGAGAAATATAATATAAATCATGAAATAATTGATGGTTCAAAATCAGGATACACTCCAATAGCAGGTTATTGCTTATCAAGTATCTCACACCATGATGGAAAAACATATATGTTAATAACAGCTGGAGCCGATCCAAATGCTGGATACCCATTAAATGTATTAGATGCAATAAATGTATATAACCATTATTTTGAAAATTATGAATATAAAAAAATATTAACTGAAGATGAAGTTATACTACAACTAGATATCGAAAATAAAGAAGAAAAAATAGATATATATAGTGAAGAAAACTTAATACTTTACCTTCACCAAGAAGATGTAATTAAATATGAATATGTAGGATTAGAAACATTAAATCATGAAGTAGAAGTAAACCAAAAAATAGGGGATTATAACATATATATAAATGATGTTTTATATAAAACATTAGAAATAACTAATAAAACAGAAATACAAAATGAAAATTTAATCGCACTTTATATAATTCTTACAAGTGCAATTGCAGGAGGAATAGTATGGAAATTAAAAAAATAGTAGTAGGACCAATAGAAACAAATTGTTATATCTTAAATAAAAATAATAATCAAATAATTATTGACCCTGGAGCAGATGCAGAAATAATCAAAAAGCATCTAACAAATCCAGTAGCCATAATAATAACCCATTATCACTTTGACCACACAGATGCTTTACAAGATCTAATAGAACAATACAATTTAAATGTAATTGATTACAAAAGTGAAAAAACACAAATTATAAAAGATTTTAAATTTGAAATCATAAAAGTTCCAGGACATCATGAAACATGCGCTATGTACAAATTTGATAATGAATTATTTACAGGAGATTTTCTATTTAAAGAAACAATAGGTCGAACTGACCTAGAAACAGGAGATATGAATCAAATGAAACAATCATTAAAACTACTAAAAAATTATCAAAATCTAAATATCTATCCAGGACATGGTGATACAACAACCCTAGATTACGAAAAACAATTTAATCCTTATTTAAACCAATAATAACTTAATAAACTAGAAAAAATCTAGTTTTATTTTTTTAAATAATATATAATAAAAAAAGAGGTGATTAAAATGCATTTTAAAAAACAAAAAAATAAATATATTATTACATATGATAATAAAAATATTGAAACTTATGAAGAAGTTGTAATTAAATTAAATTTACTATATAAAAAAACTTTAGATGAAAAAATAATTAACCAAATAAAAATAGAAAATGAATTTTATGACCAATATTCTAAAATTACAAAATTCATATCAAAAAAAGTAAGAAGTAAAAAACAAATTGAAAACGAAATTGAAAACAATAATTTTAAAGAAAAAATAATCAATAAACTAAAACAAAATAACTTAATTAATGACGAATTTTACTGTCAATGTTATATTAATGATAAACTAAAATTAACAAATGACGGACCAAATAAAATATATAAAAAATTAAAAGAAGAAAATATTGATGATGATATTATAAATAAATATTTAAATGTAGAGCAAGAATTAATTAATAATAAAATTAATAAATATATAGAAAAAAAATCAAAAACAAATAAACATAGTGAGAATGCTTTAAAAATAAAAATAACTAATGAATTAATTAATCTAGGGTACAACAAAGAAGATGTAATTAATAATTTAGATAAAATAAAAAAAGATGATAAAAATATCATCTCGATTGAATACAATAAAATATATAATAAATTAAAAAATAAATATCAAGGTAAAGAGTTAAATACTAAAATTATAAATAAAATGTTATTAAAAGGATTTAACTATAGTGATATTAAAGAGCAAGAAAAAAAGCAGTAACGCTTTTTTTATTTGAAACTATCTAAACTTAATTCATAATTATCGTTTATAATAGAATCATGTATTTGGAAGTTGTATTTTTCTCTTAATGCTGACCAATAAATATAAGTAGCATTTTCTTCAGATAAAATTGAAGTTGTTAAATCTGAAATAATTAAATCTCTAGATGAATCTAATGATGGTTTTTCATTAGTACTAACTTTATAGATTATATGATATCCATAATCAGTTTCAATTGGTTCATCAGAATATTTACCAACTTCTAATTCTAATGACTCTTCCCAAAATTCAGTAACTAAATTACTTCTATTAGTAAAGTTTTCAAGTAATCCACCATTTGAAGCAGTACCTGTATCTGCAGAATGTTCTTTAGCTAAATTAGTGAAATCTTCTTCTAAATTAGTGCTATCATCTAATTGATCAATTAAATCTTTAGCTTTATCTAAAGCTTCTTTTTCAGCAGTTTCAATTTCTTCTTCAGTCATATCATCAGTAACTTCAGGTGAAATTAAAATATGTCTAGCTGTAATTTCTCCAAAAATATTATTTTCATACTCATCATTAATTTCTTCTTCAGTAATTACATTATCTTTAATGTATTTTTCTAAAGTTAAATTTTGTTTTTGAGCTAAAACTAAAACATCCATAAATTCAGCGTCATTAGCAAATCCATAATTAGCTAAAAAACCAGCCCAATCAGTAGTATACATAGACTGATAATAAGTAAATTCTTCTTCTGCTGTAGCCTCAGCTTCAGCAATCATTTCTTCACTTAATTCTTGTTCAGTAATATATTCATCAATCATAGTGATTAATGCACCAGTTCCATATTCATCTTTAAGTAAATCAAATAAATCCTCTGCAGTTATTTGTTTACCTTCAACTTCCGCAACTACTTGTTTACCATCTTGTAGAACTACTTCGTTTCCACAACCAACTAAAAATAAAGGTAAACATAGTAATAAACCATATTTTTTTAAATTCTTCATTGTTATATTCCTCTCTTTTCTTATTAATTATAACAAAATAAAAAAAATAACACAATATTTTTAACATAACTATCACAAATGTTTGATATTTCCATAAAATACTATGAAAAGAGAAAAAAAGGAGGATGATATATATGTGTTGTAATAATGGGATCTCTAGCGCTGCTATAGTATTAGTACTTTTTATTCTTTTAATAATTATATTAGGAGCTTATCTATAATATAAGGAGGCTTTATGAAAGAAACTAAAATAGATACATATCAAAAAGACACAAGTTACTTAATTGTTATAGTTTTATTTATTTTATTATCAATAATAATTAGTTCATGTGCATTGTAAGAGGGTAAACCTCTTTTTTTGTTATATGAAAAAATTAGACTTTTAAGTCTAATTACATCATTTGATAATTTGAATTATTATAATTAGTTGGTCCTACTGTAGTTTCTAAAGCACTAACACGTCTTTCTAAATTATTAATTTGAGTCATCATACTATTTAATTGACTCTCGATATTCATTTGATTACCTTGATTCATATTAGGTGTTTGTGGCATATTAGGCATTTGATTCATTCCACCAGGCATTTGATTCATTCCACCAGGCAGCATAGGTGTTGGGTACATAGGTGCTGGATATACAGGTGAAACAGCTGGGTAAACAGGATACTGACATCCACAGTTTCTATCTTTTTTCATAATTCCTCCTTAATCTATTTAATTATATGCTTTTTAATGAAAATAGTGTATAATATT
>CAYJEL010000009.1:19467-22389 GCA_964369245.1 uncultured Muribaculaceae bacterium | reverse complement strand
TATTAGAAAAACATACCTTTCAGTATGTTGATATTACACCTATTCGAAATCCTTACGGAAGAACAGGTAAAGTTAAAAGTTTATGATATTAGAATAACCTTTTGACATAAGCTTTTCTTCATATTCTTTCAAATAATTTATTAATTCCTGCTTTTCTTCATCAGAAAATGAAAAATCAGTTTTATTTAATACTTTAGTATTGAAATCTTTCAAATCAGAAAAATATTTCATATCTGTTGGATTATCCAGTTTAGATATATTATAAATATGTAAATATTCTTCTTCATTAAAATTTCGTAAAAAACTAATATTTAATAATAAGAATAAGATTATAGAAGTATGTAAAATAAAATCATAGTCAAAGTTATTAATAGCATTACTCTTATATATTTGATCAGATATTAATAATAAATTAAATATTAGAATATTTATGTATGAGTAACTTACCTTATTTACTTTTTTACTACTTTCAATATTATGGTGATAATTTTTTATAGAAGTATGATGATCAATTTTAGCAATAAAATTATAAATTTGAGTTAAATAATTATTTTCTTTTAAATCATCAAATAAATCAGTAAAAATAATACGACTATTATCAGTAACATAATTTCTAAACTGTTTTGGTGCATTGTTAGAATTAATCGGAATAGCTTCAAGATTATGATTTTGACAAATAAAGCTAATACAATCTTCAAATAAGCCTTTAAATTTTCTACAACCATATACTAATTCTTTATCAAGAAATGTATTTTTACAGTCAATAAATTGTTTTTGCATTAAATTAATATTAATATCAGATTTATTATATTGACTTAAAGGTGTCCTATCAAATATTTCTTCAAATAATACACTACAAAAGAAATTTAAATGCTTATCCATATTTTTATTCAGTTTAACAAAAGCATTTTTTTGATTATTATTTAAAAATAGTTTTTCAAATTCTCTTGTTTTCACTACTATCACCTCTTAGTGATATATTATACCATCTGTTTTATTAAAAACAAAATCTTTAACAATTATACCCAAAAATATATTCTTTGTGGTATAGTTGTCAAAATACATAAAAACATATTAGTTAAAACTAATGACAAAAATAAACAATTAAATTAAACTCTCCTAAGGGTCAACGTTTGACCACCTGCATTTACGTGGTTTGATATTACAATTACATTTGGATTATCTCCAAATGCTCCAAGTATTCTATCTACTCTTTCTTCTGGTTCTAATGTTTCATCTGTATTTCTTGTAATATATACTGGAATTCCTAATTTTTGAAATTCATCGTACATATATTGAGATATCTCTAAATTAATATCTTTTTCAATAATTCCATTGCCAGAAGCACCTGGATCTGTACCACCATGTCCTGGGTCTATAACTATTTTATATTGTGTATCCATAATAAAATCACCTATACTAATATATGTAATAGATGATTTTGTGTTATTTCGATGTTATACTTTTTTAATTAATTCTTTATAAACAACTTTGGCTGCATTGTAATATTCTTTTTCGTTTTCAATTAAGTATTGCAATTCATTTAGATATTGTTCGTATTTTTTATCTTCTACATAAGACTTATTTACTGCATATCCTTCTTTACCATATTTTTTTAAAGCGAAGGTATGTGATGATTTAATTAATTCTTCTTGTGATAAAGATTTATTTTTTTTGATATCATAGGCCATCGAGGCAATAAAATATGATTTAATATCTATTTTTCTATCGGCTGATGATAGTATTTTTCCATATATATTTCTAGGCATTGTTTTTAGAGATGCTCTATGATCTTCAATTGCTTCTTTTATTATATCTAATTCTTCTTTGGTGAAAAAACTATTTAGAAATTGGTCATTATAAGCTATTTCTGCTGAAAGTATTTCATGAATATCTCTATTAATATGGCAGGCTATGTCATGAAACATTACACATACATATAATATATTTATATCTAAATCATTAGAAATTAATTCTAAGGCCCTTTTATAAACATAATTTATGTGATCAATATTATGTCCTTTATCGTTTAATTCATATTGAGGGAGTATTTGTTTTTCAATATATTGTTTTAATGTTTTATTTATTTCTTTGGATTTAAGTTCTATTTTCATTTCATCAAATTCAATTGGTTTAAAATATTCTTTTATCATTTTTCTCCTCTTAAAAATCTTTTCTTATAAAGTGTTTAACATTATCACTTTCAATTATCTCTATTAATTGTAATGGATAGTGTTCTAAATTTTTCAATTCTTTTATATCTACCCATTCATACCATAGGGTATCTTGGTATTCTTCTTCAATATTTTTGTATTTTTCTAGATTATAGTTTTTTTCATCTCTAAATTTTATTTCTGATATTATATTTATTTCATGTATATTTTTATTATTAAATTTTGAATAGAAAAAATTTTCAATTATTGCTTTAGTTTGTATATACTCACATTCTATGTTAATTTCTTCTTTTATTTCTCTTATAACTGCGTCATAAGAAGTTTCTTTTAGTTGACATTTACCACCTGGTAAACTTAAATAATTATATTTGTTATTTTTTTGCATTAGGATTTTATTTTTATTTATTATGATAGCTGCTACACGATAAGAAAATTGTAATTCTTCTGTTTTAATAATTATATCCATTCATATCACCTGTTTTTATTATATCATAATTTTATTTATTGTCATACGTAGTTCAATTGATACTATTACGATTTTTAATTTCATTTGTAAGCATTATATCTTACAAAATTTTTAACATTTATTGTTTATATTCGATTGTGATAATAAAGGTTTTAATGCTTATTTCAATTTTTGTAATTAATTAAAAAAATGAACATATAGTTCATTTATTCATTATCGTCGTCATTATCATCGTCATCATCGTTATCATCGTTGTCATTGTCATCATCGTCATTGTCATCA